>QQVI01000094.1 GCA_003388545.1 Actinomycetota bacterium | reverse complement strand
CGCGCGCCACGGCCACGGAGGGTCGGCCCCCCGCCGATATGTCGAGCTCGGCCAGCTCGGCGTCGAGGCGTCGGCTCATCTCCTCCAGCTCGAGCCGACGTTTCTCGACCTCACCCACCAGGTCATCGGTCGCAGCCACGAGTTCGGCTGTCTTCGACTCACGCCAGGCGATCAGCTCCTTCCACTGGACCAGGACGTCCTCGCTCTCGGCGAGAGGTGGTTTGAGATCGGCGATCTTCTCCCGCTCAGACATGAGTAGACGACCGAGTCATCGCTGCTCCTCAGCCAGATCGGACCGCTCCCTCTCGTGACGGGCAAGCGTCTCGCCGAGCTCCTTGATCGTCGCCTCTAGCGTCTCGACCTTCGTCCTGGCTGCAATCGCCTTCTTGCGAAGATCGGCGATGGCGTCCTCTTCCGCAGCTTGCGACAGGTCAGACACCAGCTGTTCCCTGGCAGTATTCAAACGCTCGCCCGCTGCCTCGGCGCGAGCCAACTCCTTCGAGATGAGGGCCACATCGGCCCTCGCCTGCTCGAGATCCTTCTCTGCCGCCTCCGCCTCGGATTGGGTCTTCTTGAGAGCACTGGGCTCCTGGATGTCGGGAACCCGCTCGACCTTCTGACGGCACACCGGGCAAGGATCGCCGGCCACGAGAGCACCGGCGAGGGCGTGAGCTGCGTGTTCGTGCCTCGCCTCATCGAGGTCGGAGAGCGCACGTTCTCTCTTCTTGCCCGCCTCCACCACATGACCTTCCGCCGTCTCGAGTTGGCGACGGATGGCGTCGAGATTGAGCTCGGCGAGCTCTGACTGAACCGCAGCGAGACGCGAGTACAGATCGGCGTGTCGATCGAGCACCTCCACCTGTGGGAGCTGCCCCAACTCCTCACTTGCCCTCTTCAGTTCAGCTTGTTGTGAGGCAAGCTCCTCAGCTTTCGCCTCGATGACCCCGTCGAGGCTGGCCAGAAGACCTGAAAGCTCTTCGAGGCGTGGGGGTGGGCTCAGGCCCTCGAGACGCTTCCTGGCGTCGACTGTGGCCTCGAGTTGCGCCTGTGCACCTGCGACTCGCTCCTTTGCAGAGCCAATCTCTTCCTCTCGCTCCTCGATTCGCTCGGCGAGCCCAACGATCGCCACCAGCCGGGCGCCAGCTGAAGTGACCTCGTCTTCGTCGGGGACGTCGAGCTCTTCGAGGCGATGTCTGGCCGAGTCCAATTGTGAGCTCGCCAATTGCTCGCGATTGCGGGCGAGTCCGGCCATGGTCCGATATATGTCGAGCCCGAGAAGACCGCGCAGGAGCTCCTGGCGTTCCCGTGGGGTGGCCGTGAGGAATCGAGCGAAATCACCCTGCGGGAGGACCACCGTCCGCGTGAAATCGTCATAAGACAGATTCAGCAGATCTTCGACATGGCCCGAGACTTCAGAGGCGCCCGAGGCAATCACGTTGTCGCGGTTCTCCAGACGGACCTCGGTGGCCCTTGCCCCTCCGGCCTGGGACCTCTCCAGCTGACGTGTTGCCGTATAGGTCTCGCCGCCCGCCTCGAATCGAAGCGAGACCCGGGCGCGGTTCTTCCCTGCGGATATGGCCGGGGCGACACTCGTCCCTCCGAGACGCGGGATCTTCCCGTACAAAGCGAAGATCATTGCGTCGATGAGGCTCGACTTGCCGGATCCGGTTGGGCCCTCGAGAGAGAAGTATTCGACCCCTTCGAGGTCGACACGTGCCTTGTCGCGGTATGCGAAGAATCCCTCGAGCTCGATGGAGAGAGGCCTCATGTGCTCGCCGCCTCCTCGAGCAGCTCGGTGAACATGTCGACGAGACGTTGGTCGTCGACCTCATTGGCCTCCAGGTACCTCCGAAACGCCTCCGGCCCGGTCACCGACGTCCGTTCCTCATAAGACTTGCGGGGACTCTGTTCAGACGACTTCAGCTTGACGTCGACCACATCGGGGATTGCGGCCCGCACCTCGTCGGCGAGGCCGACCCGGGCCTTCTCGTCGAGCTCCACCTTCACATACGCCCCTTCCGCCGTCGGGCCGAGAGCCATGACCTGTTCCAAGGTCCCGCTGAGAGTCACCAATCGCCGCCCCTTCGTGAGGGGGACGGTCGTGACCTTGGCGGGTAGACCTGGCGATGCCTCTGCGATGAGAACCCCCTTGCGATCGTCCACCTCGCCGAAGTCGAGCTGCAGGGGCGAGCCGGAGTACCAGACGGCTGCCCCGTGAGGCATTTTCTGCTGTCTGTGCAGATGACCCAATGCGACATAGGAGAGATGACCGGGGAACGAGGACGACGGTATGGCGTAGCCGAAGATGTGCGCTTGCCGCTCTCCCCCGCCGGCCAGCGCTCCGTACACCGTCAGATGGCTGGTCAGGATGTTGACGGTGTCGGTTCCCATGTCAGCGGTCAGCCGCTCGATCAATGCCTTCATCCTCTCGCCGTAGAGCCCGGCATGCTCATCTGGGTCGAGGTTCATGATCTCGGAGGCGCGCACGATGCCACGCTGTGAGACGAAGGGGAGCATCGCCACTCTCGTCTCCAATTCGGGCAGGTCGAGGACACCGCCATGCTCCGGGCCAACAGGAGTTGCGCAAACCGTCACTCGATGCAGATCGAGGAGAGGGGCAACCGCCTCGAGCCGTGCCGCGTTGTCGTGATTCCCGGCGACGACAACGACACGGGCAAGACCCGATAGGTGCAGCAGCGCTCGCCATACGATCGACTCGGCGCGAGGGGCAGGCGAAGCGGTGTCGAAGAGATCGCCGGAGACGACGATCAGGTCGACATCGTTGCCTTCGGCTATGTCCGCAATCTCGCTAAGGACCGCCTCGTGCTCCTCGGAGCGATCGCGGCCACCAATGCGCCGGCCGACATGCCAATCGGACGTATGAAGGATCTTCACTGCCACGAACGCGATCGTAAGAGAGGGGTGTGACAGATTCCGGGTTTACGGGCCGGGCAATCGGCCGGCGAGGTCAGAGACCCTCGAAAGGATCCTCCGGAACACCCTGGCCGGGTGTCACGACGGCTTCGGACGCTCTCGTCGCCCATGCCGGGAATGGGAACTCCAGCACGAGAGGTACGGGAAGCTCGGGCTGGCTGAGGATCATGGTGCCGGGCTTGACGATCGTCGCCCTCTGTCTGTGCACCGCAGGCAAGAAGCCGTACTCCTCACGCGATGCCTCGGCCGAGTCGAGGCGCCCCACTACGCGAATCGATGAGTTGGCGATGATCCTACGTTCCACCTCGGACGCAGTCTGCTGGGCTCCAACGAGGATGACGCCCAAGGATCGTCCCCTCTCGGCGATGTCGAGCAAGACCTCCTTGATCGGGCTGGTCCCTTCGCGCGGGGCGTACTTGTTCAACTCATCGAGCACCACGAGAAGCAGCTCGTCGCTCTGTCCGGCTCGCTCTTTGTCTTCGAAGGCCTTTCGCAGGGTCACTCCCACCACGAAGCGCTTGGCCCGGTCGTTGAGATTGTGGAGATCGACGACGGTCACCTGGTTCTCGTCGATGTTCACTCTGTGTCTCTGGGGATCCGGGACATCGGCCCTGATCAGCCTCTCCACGTGCCGCACTGCGCCCTGCAGCCGTCGGACGAAGGCGTTGACGGTGCCGGTCCCGATCGCCGGGCCTGCCCATTGGAACCTGGTCGCGTCGTCCTGGACCCGGTTGGTGATCAAGTCGGCGAGGTCTCGAAAGGTGCCGACCTTGTCCCCCTCTATCACGGCGGCCCCACTGTCGGTGGAGGCCGCCTTGCGGAGTTGCGCCATCACGTTGTAGACGACGGTGGTGTACTGCGCCCGATCGTCTTCTGCATCGGAGAAGAGGAAGGGCAGCAGATCTTCGGAGCAAAACTCGTAGATGCTCCAGAAGAATGAGGTCACGTCGGTGCGGGAGGCAACATCGGCGGTCGCCTTGGGATCGGCGATTCTCGGGGGCGCGAACAGACCCACCGACTCGAACGGCGTCGACGGAAGGCTCAGGTTGGCGTAGCCAAGGCGCTGCTCGTCATCGAGGTTGCGATTGACCCGGTCGAGGTGAAGCAGATCTTCGCCCTTGACATTGAAGATGAGCGCTTTGGTGTTCACGGCCGCCTTGCCCAGCACACCGCTCGTGAACAGCGAGTGCAGGAGGAAGGTTGCATACGAGGTCTTGGTCGCTACGCCCGATATCCCCGAGATGTTGACATGAGCGCCGCGATCTCCGTTCAGAAACTCGAAATTGACCCAGAGCGGCTCTCCGTTTCGGGCAAGGCCGACGGGAAACTTGCGCTCCATACGATCGAAGAACAACGCGCGCTCGCGCTCTTCTCCGGTCGCCACTCTCACCGCCTGGCCCGGCGTGGGCGGGACGAAGACCTCGGGCTCGAACCTCGTAGAAGTCACTTGAGCGGCTTCGGTGACCTGCGCAGGCAGTATGCCGTCTTCGATGAGGAAGACGTCCGAGTCGAATCTCGCCCCTTCGTGACGGGCCACGACCTGGCCCACCATCCCATACATCTTCACCAACTCCCCCGTCGGCAGGACGCGCTCGAGGGCGACGACATCGTCCAGTTGGAGGAACTCGCCGTCGGCGACTCCCACCCAGAACTCGAGAGGGGTCGCATCGCGGGTGCCGATCACACGGCCGACCATTTCCGTCACGTTTGCGAGAGTAGACGGAGCAACCGACAGAACCTGGCGCCGCAATGGGGGAAGCCGTTTATCGTCAGCTCGGATGAGCGTCGTCGCCATCCCATTCAAAGACGAGCCGGCTGAGGTGATTCTGACCAATGTCGAGGTTGCGGCGCGCCATGCCCGCATCGACGAGGTTTGGGCCGTAGGTGACGGCGCGCGGATCGCCGAAAGGGCGCGACGCATCGGATTGGAGTGCGGGAAGAAGATCGAGGTGTTCCCCGAAGAGCGCCTCGGGACGTTGCGACCAGGCAAGGGCGACGCGATGAACACAGCCCTGCAGAGGGCTGCTGTGGAAGACATCGGGCGGTTGCACTTCTACGACGCCGACATCACGAATTTCGACTCGAGCTGGATCGATGGAGCCGAGGGTGGCGCGGATGCCGGCTTCGACGTGGTCCGGCACACGTTCCCCAGGGCAGCGACCGACGCGATGGTCACTTGGTTCATCACCAAGCCGCTACTAGCCGCCAAGTACCCCGGGACTCTTCTCCCACGCATCGGCCAGCCTCTCGGAGGCGAGATCCTCTTGACACGCGCGGCGCTACGGGCGTTGTCGCCCTCGAAGCCGATAAGGGAGCGGAGCGATTGGGGCATAGACACCTTGCTCACCCACGGCACGGTCGATGCCGGGCTCTCTCTCTACGAGCATCACGTCGCTGCGGGCAAACAGCACGCCCTCTACGGATCGCTGCAAGAGCTGAGGCAGATGGTGCTCGAGTGCTTCGACGCGGCCCGCTCGCTCCCCGATCGCCGACCGGCGACGATCGAGCATCACCGCGACGACGACGCTCCGGTCCCCGAAGAATTGAAGCGCCAGATCGGATACTCCCGGGAGCAGACTCTTCCGTTGCTCGTGATGCCCTTGGAGTCTGCGGAGAGTGCCGCCGCCGCGACGGCGGGCGGGGGCCTCCCGGAGATGCTGGCCAGAGTTGCAGAGGAAGGGGATGTGCAAGACGTCGACGCCAACTGGTGGGGGGAGTTCCTGCGCCAGGCTGTCAAAGCCTTCTCGTTGGGCGACGAGGGCTGGGAGTCGCTTCTGTTCAGGATGTGGGTTGCTCGTGTCGTGCACTACACCGAGCGTCAAGCGAGTCAGAGCTTCGAATTTGCGATGGGTTACCTCGAGGGGACGATCAAGGGATACGAGGTTCTGGCCACCTGAATCCCTCAATTGGCGGCTATCAAGGCCAGGGCAAGAAGCGTGAGGGCAATGCCGGCCATCTGCCTTTTCAGGAGATGCTCGGCGTTGACGACCTTTGCCAGGACCACCGTGACGGCCGGGTAGAAAGAAGCCGCGACGGCGGCCAGCGCAAAGGAACCGGCGCGCAAAGCGAGAATCAGCGTGATGTTCGCCGTCACATCGAGAACGCTGTTCGAAAGAACCATCCTGCGAGGTGTTGTCGCAAAGCCACTGAGTTTCCACACGCCGAGGGCGCCCACCGCCAAGACCACCAGCACCAGAGCCCCGCGAGCTGCGACGAGCGGAAGCAGCCCCGACCCATCACTCGTCAGCCCGATCAGCGACGAGAACCCCCCGAAGCCCAGACCCGCGGCCACGCCATACCTCAAACCAAGCCGGGTCGAGCCGGTGTCGTCGTCGGACCAGGCAGAAAGGGCGATGGCCGGGATCGCAAGCGCCACGCCGACCCATGCCCAGGGCGAGGGCCGATCGCCGGCCGTGACGGCCACAACGACCGGGACTATCGCCCCAAGCGCAGCTGAGACCGGGGCAACGGCTGCCGCCCTCCCCTGTGCCAGGCCGGCGAACAGCATGACCAGACCGATCGAGCCCAACGCGCCTGCAGTGAAGCCAAGCGCATAGTCCGCCGTGGTGGCCTCCCCACCGACGGCCACAGCCACGACGAGGAGCAGCGGCAAAGAGAACGCACCAGACCAGGCAACGACCGTCGCGGCGTTCACTTTGCGCGATGCCTCGCCACCAATGAAGTCGGCCACGCCGTAGACGATGGAGGCCAGGCCCCCGAGCAGTACTTCCATCGATTGTGCTGCCCTAGTCGCTGACTCCAGAGGCTCCCTGCGAGCGCAGGGCGTTCCTGATCATCTCAGCAGACGCTTCGATCTCCTCGCGCGATGCTGCGTCGTCGGCGTTAGCGAAGTCGAGGTCGTGAACCCCATCGATCGGGACCACGTGGATATGGGCGTGGGGGACCTCGAGGCCCGCGATCATCAATCCGACTCGCCTGGGCTCAAAGGAGGTTTGCACGGCCCTCCCGATCTGAGCCGAGACGTCGAACAAATGTGACCTCAACTCTCCCGGCAGATCGAGCCAATGATCGATCTCCTCCACCGGCACGACGAGTGTGTGTCCCGGCCGCAGCGGGGCGATGGTCATGAAACCGGCGCAGAGCTCATCTCGCCATACGAAAGTCCCCGGTATCTCGCCATCGATGATCTTGGTGAAGACCGATGCCATTCTCGGAGCCTAACGGCAAGGAGTCAGCGAACAGCGACGAGGCGGAGGACGTCTTGATCCGTGACGACGTACACCTCACCGTCGGCATCGACGCCGAATCCCGTGACCCTGCCAGGGACGCCGACGTCGTCGGTCCAGTCCATGACCTCGAACTCGGCGTCTCTCGTGTCAAAGCTGCGCAGGTAACCGCCGCAGTAGTCGCTGAAGAGATAATGCCCGTTCAACTCCGGAATCTCTGAGCCTCGGTAGACGACACCACCTGTGATCGAGCACGTGCCTGCGTCGCCATGCGCGATTTCGACCACCGGCGGGACCAGATACGACTGGTCGCACCCAGAAGGTGGGCTGAAGCAATGCAATCCCTCCATGATCGGCCAGCCGAAGTTGAGCCCGGGGTCGAACTCGGTTGCGTTGATCTCCTCGTAGCTGTTCTGCCCGACATCGGCGATGTACATGAAGCCATCGTCGAGCCAGAACCGCCAGGGGTTTCTCAGGCCGTGTGCGTAGAGGGACGCCTCGCCAGTCTCAGGGTCAATGGCCACCAGGCCCCCGAGAAGTGTGTCGGTGTTCTGCCCGTTGCCGAACTGGTCCCCGGCGCCTCCCCCATCCCCCAAGCCCAGGATCAGCCTTCCGTCTGGTGCAAAAAGGAGGAGGCCACCGTTGTGATTCCTCGCCGGCTGATCCACCTGGAGAAGGGCTCGCTCGCTCCCTGGGTCGGCCTCCAAGGGATCGGGAAGCGAATACTCGGCGACCATCGTGTCACCGCCAGTATCCGTGTAGTGGATAAATAGCCTCGTCCCGTCATCAGGGTGCAGGGCAGCCGAGAGAAAGCCCTGCTCGTTTGCGCCGCTCACAAGGCCCGAGATATCGAGAACCGGCTCCTCGACGAGGTCTCCGTTGGTGAGGGCCCAGAGATAGCCAACCTTGTCCACGACATAGACGAGACCCTGGGCGGGACCCGGCAGCACCTGGACAGGGAAGGCGAAGCTCGCAATCGGCTCGTAGGCAAGCGATTGCAGAGGTGCGAGGGTCGTGGTGGTCCCCGGTTCGGTTGTCGTTGTCGTCGACGGCCCGGTCGTCGTCGTGTCGGCAGCGGTCGACGTCGTCGTCGTTGTCGAAGGTGCCGTAGTGGTTGTCTCCTCCGCTTGACCACTGCACGCAGCCGCTACGAGGAGAACAATCAGAATGAGACTCGTCCTACGCATCAGCTCAGGTTACGGGCGCACGCGGCTAAACCGACCATGGCGGTGAACGATCGACGAGGTAGTGTCTGCATCATGCCTGACGAGCTCTACCCGGACTTCGACGCAAGTGACGAAGACCCCGATACCGGCGAACCACAGGTCGTCGTACAGGAAGAGACCGTTGGCATCGCCTGGGGCTTCGTCGCCTTCCTCGTGTTCGCCACCCTCATCGCCGTCTTCATCATCCAAAACATCGAGCCGACACGGGTGACGTTCCTCTGGTTGGAGTTCGAGACGAGCCTCGGCTTCGTGATCACGATCACCATCCTGTTCACGCTCGTGGCCGACCAGGTGGTGAGCTTCTTCTACCGGAGGCGGAAGCGGGCCCAGCAAAGGCGTTCCCGCCGCAGCCCGGACGATGGGGAGGTCGGCTGAGGCACGGCCCATGGATAGCGATCGGGCTGGCGCTGTTCGCCACGACATGCAGCGGCGATGTGGCCGAGGCACCCCCCACAGATGTGAACGCACCCGAAAGGCCCGAAGGGCTGATCACGGGCACAGCGCGGACCGTGATCGACGGTGACAGCCTCGAGGTTGCCTCGACCGATGGCACCATCGACGTCCGCCTCGTCGGTGTCAACGCCAACGAGCGAGGCGAGTGCTTCTACGACGAGGCACGGGACTACCTGACGAGCCTGGTCGAGGGTCGTCAAGTGGGTATCGAGAGGGCAGGCGCTGACCAGTTCGGACGGGTGCTGGCCAACATATGGGTCGATGACCAGCTGGTGAACTTGAGCATGGTGGAAACAGGCCATGCCATCGCTCAGACTCCGCACGAGGACAACCCATACGGAAGGCTGCTGGTCGCCACCGAGCAAACGGCATGGGAGTCGAAGCGGGGGCTCTGGTCCCGCTCGGCCTGTGGCTCCGAGGACACCGGAGTGACGATCTCCCTCGACGTGACGGGGGTGAACCCTGCCGGGCCCGACGGCGACGTCCTCGCCGATGAGAAAGTCACCATCGTCAATGAGGGCACCGGAATGCAAGAGGTCACGGGCTGGGTCCTTCGCGACGAGTCTTCCCGCAATCGGCTCACGATCGAGCCGACAACCATCCTGGCGGCAGACGGGTCACTCGAGATCGACTCCGCCTGCACCGGTCCTGTCTTCGGATGTACTGGCACACCGATCTGGAACAACGACGGTGATATGGCCCTTCTCCTGGATTCGAACGGCACCGTCGTGGCGCGAGCCCGCTACTGACGGTTCAGCTCCAGCCTGTAGATCTCACCCTGAAGGTTCGCGACATACATCTCCCCGTGTCGGTCGAAGCCGATCGTCGAGATATTGCCGAGCCTGTCCTCACGGTCGGGAGTCCAGTCGACCACCAGGTAGGTGTCGAGATGGTCGAGCACAACGCTTCTCACCCATCCCACGCAGAAGTCGGCGAAGAAGTAGTGACCCTGGATCTCGGGCATCAGCTCGCCCCGATAGACACCACCCCCGATGATGGCGCAGCCGTTGCCGTCGTGGAGATACTGATAGACGGGCATGGTATGGCCGGACATGTCACAGGTGTCTGCGTCGTAGCAAACCGAGCCCTCGGACACCGACCAACCGAAGTTGTGGCCCCCGTCGTGCACATCCACGACATTGAGCTCTTCGGAGCCCTCCTGACCGACATCGGGTATGTAGACGAGGCCGGTCGTCGCGTCATATGTAATGCGCCAGGGGTTGCGCAACCCGTAAGCCCAGATCTCTGCCCGGCCCTCCTCACCGACGAAGGGATTGTCATCCGGGATGGCGTAGGGCTCCCCATTGTCCACGTCGATTCGAATCACCGTTGCGTTGATGTCGTTGACATCCTGGCCGTGGCCCTGCGGGTCTCCGATCCCGCCACCGTCTCCCAGCGAGACCCACAGGTAGCCATCCGGGCCGAAGAACATCGAGCCCGATTGGTGGTACTGGCCGTATTGAGGGATCGACAGGATCCTCTCGAGAGTCACGGAGTCCACGACATCGCGGTTGCCTGCTGCGACCCTCGCCGCGACGAGCTGGGAGGTGCCGGCGCTGTCGGTGAAGAAGAAGAACACACGGCCGTTGTCGGCGAACTCCGGATGGAAGCGCATGCTCAGCATGCCTTGCTCGTTCCCGGTGCTCTCGACCCAGTCGCGTAAGTCGACAAAGGGATCCTCGATGATCCTGCCCTCGTCAACAATCCTGACTCGACCTGCCTTCTCCACCACGAACAGCCTGTCGGAAAGCGGGTCTCCCACGACATCCGTGGGCTCCTCGAGGCCGTCAACGACGAGGACCGGGGCCAGACTCAGACCGTCGACACTGGTAGGGACGGGCATGGTTCCCCCAAGGTTCCCTTCGATGTCAGACTCGACCAGGCGCGGGCCGATCATGAGCATCTCGACGAGCAGCACAGCCAAAGAGGCCGGCACGAGGAACTTGAACACAGGTGGACGTTATTTGCACGCTCCATTTAATCAAGCCCTACGATGGCGACCCGCATACCACAAAGGATCTGGACATGGGTTTGATGGACAAGCTCAAGCAATGGATGGGCACAGCCAAAGAAGGGGCTTCGGACCTCGCGGAGAAGGCCGAGCCTCTCGCCAAGAAGGCCAGGGACTTCGCTTCCGATGCCGTAGAGAAGGCCGAGCCTCTCGCCCAGAAGGCCAAAGAAAGCGCGTCCGAAGTGATCGACAACGTCGGTGAACGAGTCTCGGAGATCAGCGGCAAGGCCAAGAACGCGGCGGGCGATGCTGCGCAGGCGGCGGCCGGAGCAGCTGACGAGGTCTCGGACAAGGCATCCGATGCGGCGGGGGCGGCAGCTCAGACCGTCCAGAACGCTGCTGAGGCAGCCAAGGAAAAGGTCGAAAATGCGACAGACCAAACGTCGGACGAAGCGACAGACGAAGCGTCAGACGAAGCCAAAGGAGACGGCGGCGGCGCAAGCTAGCCGAGAGCTCGGGGATCCTTCATGACAAACCGGGTTTCCCAGAGGCTCCAGGCTCTGCCCGGCTCAGCGACGATGGCCATCTCCGCGCGCGCTCGGGAACTGGCAGCCGAGGGCCAAGACGTAATCGCATTTGCCGCCGGCGAGCCTGACTTCGCCACCCCGGAGCACATCACTGCCGCAGCAGCCAGAGCTGCACACGATCCGGCCAATCACCACTACACCGCCAACGCGGGGCTGCCTCCGCTACGCGAAGCCGTTGCCCGCTACACGCTCGAGTACTCCGGGGTTCAGGTGGACGCCTCCGAGGTGATGATCACCAACGGTGCGAAGCAAGCTGTCTACGAGACCTTCGCCGCGCTCGTAGACCCGGGCGACGAAGTTCTCCTCCCCTCTCCGCATTGGGTCACCTATCCGGCGGGCGTCCGCCTCTATGACGGCGTTCCGGTCCCGGTCGAAACCGGCATCGAGTCTGGCTTCAAGGTGACCGTTGAAGATCTCGAGAAGAAGCGAACTCCCAAGACCAAGATCCTCGTCTTCGTGTCCCCCTCCAATCCCACCGGGGCGGTCTACACCAAAGACGAGGCCTTGGAAATCGGGGAATGGGCCCGGGAGCACGACATCTGGGTGATGGCCGACGAGATCTACCAGCGGCTCGTCTACACGGGTGGCGATGCCCCGTCCATAGCCGCCGTGACACCCCGCTTCGAGAACTGGATCCTCATCAACGGGGTGGCCAAGGCTTATGCAATGACCGGTTGGCGGGTGGGGTGGATGATTGGGCCGAAGGACGTCGTGGACGCCGCAGCGAGACTTCAATCGCACGCCACTTCGAATGTGAGCAACGTTTCCCAACACGCTGCGCTCGCGGCCCTCACCGGCCCCCAGGACACCGTCGAAGAGATGCGGCTGGCGTTCGACCGTCGACGCAAGCTGATGTATTCGATGCTGGCCGCCATCGACGGCATCGCGTGCATCGAGCCTGAAGGCGCCTTCTACGTGTTCCCCGACGTTTCCCGGCTGCTCGGTGAGCGCTGGGCGACATCATCAGCGCTTGCCACCTCGATCATCGAAGACGCCGCAGTGGCTCTCGTGCCTGGAGAGTCGTTTGGAGCGCCTGGCTTCCTCCGTCTCTCCTACGCCACTAGCGACAGCGACATCGAGAAAGGCGTAGAGCGGATCGCTCGCCTCATCAGCCGCTGATTTTTGACTGTCGGAAGCTGGTTTACACTCGCGGCCAGGTATGGGTACCGAAGCACGAGCCATGATGCTCGTCGAGCCTAAGCACTTCTCGATGACCAGCATCCCCACGTCGGACATCGATGGAGGTGGTTGGCTCGCCGTAGAAGCAACCTCAATCTCCGGGGCTGACGTCCAGGTGTGGAGCGGGGAAGCGCGAGACGTTGTCTACCCGCTCATCCCCGGTCACGAAGTTGTCGGGAGAATCGCTTCCGCCGGGCCGAGCATCCCTTATCCCGTGGGAACCCGGGTGGTCGTCGAGCCGAGGATTCATTGCGGCGAATGCCACCGATGCCTGAACAACCTGGCCACGTGCAACCGGAGGCGACCAATCAACTCCTATGGGTTCATCCCATCGATCGAGCCGCCCGGGCTGTGGGGAGGGCTGGCCGAAACCCTCTACCTGGACCCCTCCGCCCGCGTGCACGAGGTGACCGATGATGTCCCGGCCGAGGTTGCGACCTTCGTGCACCCGCTGGCCGCCGGTCACACCTGGGCAGTCGAGCTCCCGCTCCTCCAACAGGGTGAAGACGTGATGATCCTCGGACCTGGTCCCCGTGGCCTCGCAGCACTCATTGCGGCGAAGGCAGCGGGCGCTCGTTGGGTCGGGATGAGCGGCTTGGGTCATGATCGGGACCGGCTCGATCTTGCCCTTCGGCTCGGTGCCGACATCGCCATCGACGTAGAGACGACGGACCTGGCAGGAGCGATCGCCGAGGCGAGTGGGAGGAGGCCCGATGTCGTGCTGGATGTGACCTCCAATGATCCCGAAGCCGTTTTCACCGCCCTCGACCTGGTCCGTAGTGGCGGCCGGGTAGTTCTTGCTTCCACGAAGGGCAATCGCGCCTTCCACTTCCTATCTGACGTGATCGTCGCCAAACAACTCACGATTCGCGGAGCGATGGGTGCCACCACGGTGGGATATCAGTGGGCCGCCCGCCAGCTGGAGACCGACCCTCGCATCGACGACCTGGTGTCACATCAGTTTCCTCTCTCCGAAGCCCCACGAGCGCTGCAAGCCGCCGCCGGCCTTCTCGGTCGCGAAGAGCTGATATCTGTAGCCGTCACCTTCTGACATGACATCCGCGGCCGACCGGCGGTCCGTCGCGTCATGGGTCACGTACGATCTCGCCAACACGATCTTCGCCCTTGGAGTCATCGGGCTCTACTTCCCTGAGTGGCTGACCTCGCAGGATCAGCCAGACAGCCTGCTGGCAATCGTTGAGGCAACCGCCGGGCTGATCGTCGTCTTTCTGGCTCCGTGGGCAGGGGCGCGCAGCGACGTCCGCGGCACGCGGGTGCCGACTCTGATCTTCACCACAGTGGCCGCGGTACTCGCTACCAGCCTGCTCGGAATCGACGTCCCCAGCTCAGTCGTCTTCCTGGGCGTGGCACTGATTGCCGTGAACGTTGGATCAGTGGTCTACGACGCTCTGCTCATCGATGTCAGCACGGATCAAAACCGCGGCCGCATATCGGGTTTGGGTGTGGGGGTCGGATACATCGGGTCCTATATCGGTGTCCTCATCGGTGTGGTGACACTCGACGTCATTGGTTGGGGGTACCCAGCCACGTTTCGCACCCTTGCGCTCGGCTTCCTCGTCTTCGCGCTCCCTGCGTTCTTCTTCATCAACGAGCGCCACGGTCACACCGACGAGCCTTTGCCTGCACTCGCCGATGTCCCGCGGAGGATCCTCACATCGTGGCGCTTGGCAACCCGCTACCCCGGTGTGGTCCGATTCCTCATCGGTCGTTTTCTCTACACCGACGCGATCAACACGCTCATCGGCGGGTTCTTGACGATCTTCGTCGTCCAGGAGCTCGGCCTCGACCGCGGCTTCGTCACGGTTCTGCTGCTGCTCGCGATCACAGCCGCTATCCCCGGTGGCATCGTCACCGGGCGCTTCGTCGAGCAATTCGGACCGAATCGGGTTCTCCGGATCGTGCTCATAGTGTGGATGGTGGCAATCGCGGCGGGCATCGTCGCCGCGACGACGGGTGAGACCTGGATCGCGTGGGCGATCGGCCCTTTGGGCGGGCTGGCACTCGGAGCGACATGGGCCAGCGACCGTGTCGTCATGACCAGGGTCTCCCCGCCAAGGCACATCGGGGAGTTCTACGGGCTCTACGCCACGGTGGGCAGATTCGCGACGATCATGGGCCCGCTGGTTTGGGCCCTCATTGTCGACGGCCTGGATCTGGGCCGGAACACTGCCATGGCCGCACTGATCGGTTTCATCTTCGCCGGTTGGGTCCTGCTCGGCGGTGTGGACGACAGCGTCCGCCACTGGGGGGAGAAAGACCTTCCCCGCCTCAGACCGGATCCTGGCGAGCTCCCGAGATGAGGTGTTGCTCCACGGCATAGGGAATCGGGAGGTCATGCACCTCGTTGGGCCCCCTGACCAGCCGGCGCCCGATCTCGGCAAACCACGTGTCGTTGGCGAACACCCAGGGCCATGCCCTTATCCCAAGCCTGGCACCGAGGATGGCCCCGGCTGCAGCCCCGAGATTGCTACCGCCGATTCGAACGAGCTCGGCTATTGGCTCGTGAGGCTTCTCCACCGAAAGCGACGTCAACAGCAGACAGGCAAGGGTCAGCTCGAGGGGGCCTGCCTCATCTTCGCCACCGACGTGAGCCAGCGCTCCATCGGCGTCTCTCACCCCGTAGCCCTCCACCGACTGCCGGACTCGTGCCTCGAACCCGTCAATCCGATCAATGCCCGTGAGTTCGTCGCCCCTTTCCCTGACGTCTCCGATCGCCGCTCCGACCGACTCGGCGACGCCCAGGATGAGATCACGCCCCGCCTGCCCGAAGCAGGACGCGGCCACTGCCGACGCCAGGGCCACCGCACCCAAAACGGAGCTGGCATCTGTGTGGAACAACAGGTTGAGGTCGATCACACTTCGTCGCAGGCCCGCCGGGTCTTTTCTGAACGCGACACCGAGTGGCGCCGATCGACCAAGAGGATCGAGGCTGGGCGTGGCGTCCGGCGAAGGCCCTCCCGCTTTCGCCTGATCGAGCCAAGCCCGAAATTCTGGGCTCTCCGCCCGGAAGACCGGCTCCTCCTCCTCATTGCCGTCGAGCTCCACCAGACTCTCGACAAGCCTGGCTCTGTCGACCTCACCGTTGGCGATGAGCTCATATGAGATGACCGTCACCTGCTCGGTCACGGCCGAGTAGCCCATCTCCCAAGCACCACCGGCGGTGTCACCTGCGGCGAGCCCGAGAATCGTTCCGTCGCCTTCACCGGCGACGAGGGAAAAGAGAGGCTCGGTCATTGCTCGTCAGGGTAGATGGGTACCGTGTGCCCGAATGGAAAAGGCAGTGGTGATAGCGAACCCGGCGGCCTCCCAGTTCACTGGGGGCTCGCATCGCGACGTCATGGCCATCCTCAACAAGAGCTTCGACGTCGAGGCAGAGTGGCCGGGATCAGGGCCCGAGGCCACCGAGGCGGCCAGAAACGCCACAGAACTCGGTGCTGGACTCATAGTCGCGATGGGTGGCGACGGCATGGTGCACCACGTCGCCCAGGGTGTCATCGCAACCGGTACCCCTCTGGGCGTGATACCGGTCGGAACCACGAATGTCGTGAGTCGGCTCCTCGACCTTCCCAAGAATCCCTCGAAGGCGGCACGTCTCCTCACCCGACCCTCTCCCCCAATCATCTCCGGGACCGTGCGGCTCGATCTGACGAGAGGATCGACCGTTACCGTCCACCACGCGTTGTTCGCCTGTGGAATGGGTCTCGATGCCGACGTCGTCGCCGCGGCCGACAAAGAGCCCTACAGGAAATATCGGTTCGGCTCGCTCCACTACGCATCAACGGCCCTCGGTGTTGCATTCCGCAGCTTCCCGAAGCGCAGGCCACATGTCCGTTTGGTCAGCGGAGACCGTGAGTTGACGGTTTCCGCGGCAGCAGTCCAATTCCGCAACGTGTACACATATTTCGGACGCATGCCGATCGCCATCACGCCCGAGAAGCCCAATCCGATGACGGCGTTGCTACTCGAACGTCTGCGGAGGAGGAGAGTCCCGACGATCGCAACCCGGCTCCTCACCAAGAGAGGGCTGGAGGGCATGAGCGACATGGAAGTGTGGAAGGACGTCGAAACGCTCGAAGCTACAGCCGATCCGCCAATCGCGATGCAGGCAGACGGCGAGTCATTGGGAATGGTCGATCACGCCACCATCTCGTGGGCGCCGGACTCGATCAGCCTGATAAGGGGTTAGGCGACTCGGCTTCACCCTGATAGACGGTCAGGTGTGGATACGGAATCTCAATCCCCTCCTGATCGAACCTGAGCTTCATGCGCCGCCTCGCCTCGCGCAGCACTGTCCACCTCTCATCGGCCAGGACCTGCATCCGAGCCCGCAAAACCACGGAGCTGTCGGCAAGGTCCTGCACTCCCAGCACTTCGGGCTCTCCTTCGAATACCGGCGCCCAGCGCTCCTCCTCCGCCATCCTGTCGAGCTCGTCTTTCATGACAGCAAGTGCCTGGTTGATGTCGGCCTTGTACGCGATCCCGATGTCGATGACCGGCTGGGCGTAAACGGCCGTGTAATTGCTGCTGACCGTGATCTGACCATTCGGCACGAAGTGCTTGTTGCCTTCGAGGTCGCGGAGGATGGTGACTCTGAATTGGATGTCCTCGACGACGCCCTCGGTGTCAGCGATCTTGACCACGTCACCGATGTGAAACTGGTCTTCGGCCAGTATGAAGAAGCCCGCGATCAGATCTTTGACTAGGTCCTGGGCGCCAAACCCGATCGCAGCCCCAAATACGGCGCCCAGTGCCAGGACGCCGCCGAGGTTCAGCTGCCAGATGCCTCCAAGGACGATCACGAGGGCCAGCAGCAAGGCAACTTGTAGCACTCGAACTGCGACCTTGTTCAGGGTGTCCACCCGGCTCTCGCCCTCAGGCCCCTTTCCCACGAGCCTGTTGAGGACCCTGTGACTGCTCCGGGAGAGCAAGAAGTAGACCACGACGAAGACACCGATCGTCACGAGCGACGTGATGACGCGCTGCTGTGCTTCTTCGCTGAGCAGGTCTTCGAACATGGTTTCGAGATTAACGAGCTCGCTCGATCCGCCAACTCGTTATGGAAACGGCCAACGCTGCGAGCGCCGACAATGCTTCCGCTCGAGCGCGAAGCGATGGCCTCACGGCTTCGTCGACGTACTCGTCCAGACGCCCCGCGATGTACTCGGCCCGATCATCGATGACGGAGCCTGGAGAGGGGCCCTTGGCGCCGAACCAGCCCGATCTCTCACCAGCACCGTCTACGGGATGAGTCGCCTCGGCCTCCTTGGCGATTTCCCGAACCTTCCGCCCGACATCCGCTGCCGCGACGCCGCAGTCTTCCCTCGCCTTGCCGGAGACTTGGGCCGCCAGAGTGGAGAGGAATGACGCCGCCTGACGTCCTGCAGCGATGATCTCGCCAGAGGCAGCCAGCGAAGCGACCTCCCCTCTCAAGCTCTGCCAGCCGTCGTCGAAGTGGATACCGGAGTCACCTATGGCTGCAATGATCTCGGAGACGGCCGATCCGAGGTCGGCTGCGATCTTGGTGACGCTCGACTGGTCAACCGTTTCTTCCAGCTCGGTTCGCAGCTCCTCGATTCCGGTCGGCGGGCCAATCGCTGGGTGGGCAGACGTGGCGAACACTCTCGTCTGCTCGAAGCCATCTTCCTGCAGCGCCAGCTCGAAGTCAGCGACGATCGTCGCAGCCTGCTCCGGCGCAACGCGATCGACCTGATTGACGACGAACAGGAATCGCCCCGACTCAGACGCCATGTCGCGCAGAAAGCCGCTGTGTAGCGCATCGTCGCGGTATTTCTCGATGTCTACGACCCAGACGATGGCATCCACCATCGGAAGCAGACTGTCGACCGTCAGCCGGTGGCTCATCTCAACGCTATCCGTGTCGGGCATGTCGATGAGAACGAGGTTCGGCGGGTTCTCATGGGTGACGCGGCGGGCCGGACCAAATCGCGACAGATACCTGGACACCTCGCTTCGACGTGCCGCCGGAATCGAGAGCATGGGCGAGGAAGTAGTCGGGCGGACCCCTCCCACTTCAGCCTCGTCAGTGTCGAGAAGAGCGTTGAACAGTGAAGATTTGCCAGAGCCGGTGCCGCCCACCAACGCAGCGATGGCCAGATCCTGGGGGTAGTCGATTCGGTTGCGCAGGCGACGCACCGTTGCGGCAGCTGAGTCCAGCCGGCCCGGGGGGGCAACCTTCAGCGCAGAGGCGAGAGCTCCGTCCGCTTGGTCCAGGATGGTCGACAAGTCGTCATACATCGGCACCACTTAGGGTCGGCTCCGAGCGAAGCCGGGCGCGAGCCCTTTGGACGACGTCGAGCAACTGCCCGCCTTCGTTCGCCTTGGGGCGGGCCCGGCCGGTCGAGATGGCCAGCTCGTCGAGTGTGGCGCCGAGCGTGACCGCCTCAGCGCCTAGCCCGCCGAGAGCCACCGCCTCAAACTCGTCGACGGCTGCCTGCAGCCGGGCGCTGAGACCAGCAGCAGAGAGCTCGGAGATCTCCCCGGGTGGTCCGAGCGACCTGAACCACCCGGATATCGCCGAATCCACGCTCTGGAGATGAATGGAGACATCTTCGGGATCGGTGAGATCGACGACCAGCCTCTCAGCCGCCGACGGAGAGCGCAGATCTTGCTCTATCAGCGTGACCAGCTCTTCCTCGATGTCCCTGGCGATGCCCTCCAAAGTCTCCCGGCTCTTCCGACGTCTCAGCAGACGCTCGAACCAACCGGAGGCGGAATCGATCTCCCGGCGCCATTCCGTCACCTTGGATTTCGCCCAGGAAGGGTCGACGCGAAGTCGCGGATAGCCCGGACCCACTCTCTCCAGCAAGTCCGAGTTCAGCGCATACGCCATTGCGGACAACTCGGATCGAAGGGCCTGAATCGAGGCCTCGAGAACGATATGCCGATTCAGCTCCGAGATGAGGTCGAGGATCTTGCCACGCAGCTGCTGCACGGCAGGCAGGGGGAGGATCCCGTCGACGCTGCGGTGTTCGGTGATCGCAATCACCTCGGGATCCATGTGCTCGGAAGACAGCCGCCTCCTGTAGTCGACCACGGAGCCGACGTTCTCAGGAGAGACCCTGTTCAGAACGTGAACCACCGGGATGCCCCGCCGGGTGACGGCACGCATGACCTGCCACGGCACCAGATCGGCATAACGCAAAGCCGACGCAACGAAGACCACCAGATCGGCGCTGGCGACCAAGTCGAGGGCCGTCTCATGATTCTCAGTGGTCGTGGAGTCGATGTCCGGCGTGTCGATCAAGGAGATGAACCTGAGGATCCGGGCGTCTCCGGTGGAAACCTCCACATCGACGTCTCCGATCGCCCTTGCGCGGGCATTTGTCGTGTGCGTGTACACGACCGGCGTGCTGGTTGTCGGGCGTTTCACTCCGGCCTCACTCACAACGCGGCCCACCACGCTGTTTATCAGCGTTGATTTCCCGCTGCCGGTAGGCCCGGCGAAGACCACGTTGAAGGGTGCGTTGGGATCTTCGATTCGCGGAACCAGATAGTTGCGAATCATCGAGATCATCTCTTCCAGGTCCGTCTCGATGGAGCGGTCGGGTGAAGTCAAGCCCTGCTGGATCACCTGATCCAGGTCCTCGGCGATATCACGCAGCAGGTCGGCTCTTGGGAGATCCTGCCTAGAAGACGTCATGGGGCAATTCTGGCACGGAGCCCGCTTCTAGCCCGTCCAACCGCCCGCGGGGCGTTCGAACCAGACATGCACCTGGCCAGTTCCTGTTGCGTTCTCGTAGTCAGAGAACATCTCACCGGGCGCAATGCAGTCGCGCCCACCGATCGCACCCAGCATCATCAGGTAGTGACCGAAGTCACCCTCGGGATTATGGGGGAAGTAGTCCTCCATCGTGTCGACGATGCGGGCATGGTCGCCCTTCTTCATCCACTCGAGGCGCTGCTCGTCGGCCGCCCTTGCCTCCGGGGTGAAGATGTGCACCGGGTCTGAAGCCTCATGCTTGGGCAATTCCTTGAGTGGCCAGAAGGTATGGCTCAGGCCGCCCGACGCGAGGACGATGGCCCGACGATCGAGTCTGCGCACCGCCTCACCGATGGCCTCACCCATGGTCATGAAGTCGTCCGTCTCCCCCGTCTGAACGAGCGAAATCGAGACGATCTTCTCGTCCTTGCGCAGGTAGTGCACGAGATTCACCGTGGCGTAGTAGACCGGCAGGTACGGATCTTCGGAAGCATGGGTAGGGGTGCCCATCTCCTCACCGACCTTGGCGGCGAGCTTGGCCAGCTCGGGGTCGCCCGGATAGTCGTATTCGATTTGCGCCATTCCCCTCGGGAGCTCCGAAGAGGTGAAGATCCCGCTTTGATGCTCGTGGGCTCGCAACACATGCTCGACCGTCGTCTCCCAATGCGAGTCGATTATCACGATGGTGTCGGCTTCGAGCCGGTCGAAAACCTCGGATCGGAGCCTGATCAGGCCCGGGACGAGTGAGATCTCCTTGCCGTCGTTCAGCTCTTTGCGGGTCGCCTCGTCGAACATGATGGTTGGCGCGTGGCTGATGAGCCCGGCACCGACAATCTCACCCATCGTCATCCTCCTAGTGGAATGGCCATCTCGTTAGGAACCTAACGATACACCCCTGTCGACTGCCGTCACGGAGTACCGAAAAAGGGCTAGATCAGTCGAACGGTGGCGAGGGTGGGGCCTCGAGGGGCCGATAATGCGGCCCGGGTTCGGGATGGCTCTCCTCCCCTTCGCTCTGGCTGCTCGGGTAGCCGCTCCGATCGACACGACGCAGCCATCGGGAGAGCGCCACCATGCCGAATGCGAAGCCAGCGATGATCAATGCGGGAACGATGGAGCCTCCAGGTGTTGCTGGAATCAACCTACCCGAGGTTCGCCCGAATCAATCCACTCCCGCCACGAGCTCGGACTCAGAGGCTGTGGCCGTCACGACTCTGAGAAGCCTCGCCATCTCGTGAACCTCCGACTCGTCGAGCGCGGATGTGAAAGCGACTTCCCGCCGATTGAAATCGGGGAATACCCGCTCGATCTTTTCTCTTCCCGCCTCGAGCAGAGAGACCAAAACCCTGCGCCCATCCTCGGGATGACGGGAGCGTGCGACGAGACCCCCCTTCTCGAGTGTGCTCAGCATCCCGCTCAAAGTGCCCTTTGCGATCCCACACTCCTCTGCCAACTCGCTGGTCTCCCGCTCCCCCCAAACCCATAGGACGAACAGGATCGTGAACCCTCCCCAGGTCAATCCTGCCGGCGCGAGAACCTCGCGTTCCATTCGATTCCGGACTGCTGTGGCCGCCCGATAGATGTTGGACACGGCGAGCATCGCCTCAAAGTCGAAGGGCTCGCCCTCGAGGCGTGACCTGATGTCCCGCTCGGCTTCGAGGAGCTCTTCGGGACCGTGTTGACTCAGGGGTATCGGCATTCGCTCCAGTTCACTGCCCGCTCGGGCAGTTTATCCTTGGCCTCTCAACGACCCCGAAACAGAGGCGAGGAACATGGCATCGACTCGCGCCGAGATCCTGGACTACGCAGTATCCCCCGACCACTTCATCGGTGGGCGCCGGGTGTCCTCTGAATCGACGTTCGAGGTGCGGTCCCCACTCGATTGGGATTGGAAACTGGCCGACATGGCGCGGGGTGATGCGATGACCGCGGACAGTGCCGTCACCGCCGCCGTCAACGCCTTCCCTGCGTGGGCCGGCATGCCTGTTGGCCGGCGAGCCGAGCACCTGCACCGGCTAGCTGACCTCATTGACGAGAACATCGAGATGCTGGCCGCCGTCGAGTGTGTCGACATGGCGATGCTCCTCGAGAGCCTGGAAGCAAGGGTCATCCATCGGGGCGCCGAGAACTTCCGCAACTATGCCGATCTCGCCGCCGGCCACGTGGAGCGACAGTGGATGTCGAAGGGCACACAGAACACCGTGCAACGGATGCCGGCCGGCCCCGCCGTGATCATCACCCCGTGGAATGCGCCATGGCTCCTCTCCACGTGGAAGATCGCTCCTGCCCTGGCCGCCGGCAACACGGTGATCCTGAAGCCGGCCGAGTGGGCGCCGCTATCCGCTTCGATTCTGGCCGATCTGGCACATGAGGCCGGGATCCCACCCGGCGTGCTCAACATCGTCCAGGGCATCGGCGAGGAGGTGGGGGCAGCGCTCGTCGGCGACCGCCGCGTCCGCCGCATCAGCTTCACCGGATCTCCCGAGACCGCGCGTCACATCGGCCTGGCCGCCGCGGAGAACATCACACCCTTCACCGCGGAGCTCGGTGGCAAGGGACCTTTTCTGGTCTTCGCCGACTCCGACATCGATGCGGCCGCCGAGAAGGCAGCCGGCCAGTTCGACGACGCGGGCCAGGTGTGTCTCGCCGGGACCAGGCTGCTCGTCGAAGAGACCGTCGCAGACGAGTTCTGGGACCGTTTCACCCTGTACACCGACAAGCACGTGCTTGGAGACAGCCGCAAGCCCGCCACCACCATCTCACCCCTGATCCATCCCGATCATTTGAAGCGGGTGGAGGGCTTCGTGGAGCGGGCCAGGGAGAATGGCGATGAGATCCTGCGCGGTGGCCATCGGCACAAGGAGGACGCGCTCTGGTACGAGCCAACGGTGATCGCCCCCAAGTCGAACGACTCGGAGATCGTCCAGCGCGAGGTCTTCGGCCCCGTGCTCACATACCAGACGTTCTCGGGCGAAGAGGAAGCGATCGAGCTCGCCAATTCGACCCGTTATGGGCTTTCGGCAATCGTGTACACGGGTTCGAACGAGAGGGCGGACCGGGTCGGCCGCTCCATCCGAGCAGGCACGGTTTGGGTCAACACGTTCCTGGTCCGCGACCTGACCGCACCTTTCGGCGGCTGCCGAATCTCGGGGATCGGACGAGAAGGCGGCGACTATGCCCTCGACTTCCACTCCGATCTGAAGACTCTGCAGATCAAGGAAGGCACCACCAACGGCTAGCCGTCGGACCGTCGAGGCATTCTTCCATCGATCAGGTCTCATTGGAGCTCGCAGGATCCCGCGTGCCGCTCGAGGTCCTCGATCTACTGGGCGACAAGAGCGTCCAGGCGGGTGTTATCGATGTGGCAACCGATCGAGTGGAGACAGCCGACGAGGTGGCTTCCCTCATCGATCGCGTCGCCGCACACGCCGGGGTGGACCGTGTCTACCCATCCACCAATTGCGGCATGGTCCCTCTGTCCCGCGATCTGGCGATGGCGAAGATGGTCGCATTGGGCGCAGGGACGGCCCTCTTCAAGGGGTGATCCAGCGAACGCGCCTCTTCCGGAGGGACTGGCAGCGATCCCTACGCGAAACCGAACAGCGGGGGCAGCACGATCACGACAGCCGCCGCCCACATGCCCAGAACGGGGATGTAGTTGGTCTGCCAGCGCTCGATACGGTGGAACGTGCCACGTCCCGTCAGGAACTTCGCCAACAGAACCGCCGTCCCGACAAGGCTCACGAGCAGGACGATGTTGAGACCCAGTGCAGCGGTCCGATTCGGTGTGAAGCCGAGCTCGCCGATCCTGGCGATC
>QQVI01000101.1 GCA_003388545.1 Actinomycetota bacterium | reverse complement strand
GGTCTCTCCATGCCCCCACCGGATCGTCGCGGTCGATCCGGCATGACCGAAAGATCGCTTCCCACATTCGCTCCGTCGCCGCTTCGGGGTCGGAATCGGGGAAGACCGTGTTGTTCCACCCGGGGACCGGTGCGGAGATGATGCACCACGGGACCTCGAGAGCTCCGCGGCCTGCCATCTCGGGCTCGAGGTACTCGCCGTTGGCCTTCTGAAAACGACGAATCTTGGAGGTGTCAGCTCCGGCCATCCCGGCGGGGTCCTCAGCAAAGACGTTCAGGTATGACGCCCCCATTTCATAGGCGAGGAGCCGAAAGTGAGACGTGCCTGAGACGGCATCGGACGCAGCCGCAGAGCCATGGGTGAACCGCGCCTTCTCGGCGGCCTGGTCCTTCCACAAGAGATCGACAGAGACCGCTCCTGCCTCATATGCGGTCTCCACGAGCATGCGGGTGAACTCCGGCAGCTGGATGGGTGAGAGCAACAGCACCCGATCACCCTTCTCGACCCCCAGGCCGACAGACACTGCTACCTCGGCGTACTTCTTGAGCATCTCCTCAGCAGGCATGCTTCCTCCACGGTCCTAGATCGGGGCAGACCCTAACCAATGGACTGCGGATCAGTTGAACAGGGCCTTGACCCAGGCGATGTCAGCAGCCTGTTCTTGCGCCCCGCCAGGTGTCTCCACGACGACAGGAGCATCGGCATCGAGGATTGTTCGGGCGAGGAGATCGGTGGGGATCTGGCCTTTACCGATGTTCTCGTGCCGATCACGTCTCGAATCGAAGGGGTCCTTCGAGTCGTTCACGTGGAGAAGGTCGATCTTTCCCGTGTGGACCAGGATGCGCTCGACCAATTCGTCGAACGGCTCACCACCTGCCCAGGAATGGCAGGTGTCGAGGACAAAACCGACGTCGTAGCCACCGATCTCCTCCCAGAGCTTCCCGATCCACTCGACCCGCCGGGCAACGGCCTTGTCCCCGCCGGCCGTGTTCTCGATGAGGATTCTCATTTCGGTGTCGGTGGCGTCGAGCGCCTTGCGCCAACGATCGATCCCCTCCTCTTGTGGGCCTTCGCCGGTGACGTGGCCGCCGTGGACGACGACTGCCTCAGCGCCTATCTCGCTGGCGGCATCGCAAGTGTCTTGAAGGATCTTGCGGCTCGGGATGCGAACACGATTGTTGTCGGCGCACACGTTGATGAGGTAGGGCGAATGCACGTAGATGGGAAGCTCAGACTCTCGGAGCTCGGTTGCGTCCGGGCGCGGCGATGGCTTCTTCCACGACTGCGGATTGGACAAGAAGATCTGGACCAGGTCGGCATCGCGCGCCTCAGCCTCACCGAGAGGATCGCCACCGGGGACATGTGCCCCGACCATCACTCTTCGCGCCATACCGAAGAGACTCTCTTCTTGCGTATTTCCTCTGCGGCCGCCACCGCATACTCGCCGATCTGGCGCGCCACCTCGTCAGGGCCCGTCGGCCAATCTTGCGCCAGCACGCCGAGAACTCTCGCGTCGAGCCATCGTGCTCCCCAAGGGTGATCGGGGAGACCATCGCGGTTGTTGACCTCGACGGCCAACAGCGGCAGAGCATCTTCCTCGTCGTCGATCTCACCGCCCTCCACGTCCTTGATGTTCTCCCACGGAACCAGATCCACGGGTCGAAACGGGCCGCGGAGCTTGAGAGCAAGGCCCTCGGGCCGGGTTTCCACCACTGCAGCCGGTATGAAGAGCTCCTTCAAGGCCCAGAGGATTATCAGGCCCGCGAACAACGTGAGGCCCCATGCCCAGATGACATCGCGGGGCTCGTAGATCTGCGTGTCTTCGGGCCGGAACACGATCTCCCGAAGCCAGTTGGTGATCCTCCGATTGGTGAGGACATCGAGACCGATGACCAGAAGAGGGATGGCTCCCAAGGCCATCCACCACATCCGCCACCCGGATCTCTTCACCTCGACCTTCTTCATGTCGCAACGCCGAGGTCGACGGGTGTGACGATGGCCGAATACGGGATCCCCCGGTCAGCAAAGACTTCTGAGGCGCGGCCGTTGGAACGATCAACGAGAGCGACGACCTGGACGACGTCCAGACCTTCCCCTTGCGCCACCTCCATGGCTTCGACCGCAGCGGAGCCGGTGGTCGTAGTGTCCTCGAGGATGGCGACCTTCATGCCAGGGCGCGCCGGCCCAACCAACCGGCCACCGGTGCCGTGCGACTTGGGCTTTTTGCGAATCGAGAAAGCCTTCATGGATAGGCCCTTCTCACCGGCCACGATGGCCGTAGCCACCGCAATCGGGTCGGCTCCCATGGTCATGCCGCCTACTGCCTCCACGACAGCATCGAGACGGTCGAGAACCGATTCTCCGACTATCCGGGCGCCGATACCGTCGAAGGTTGTCTGTCGTGCGTCGAGATACCAGTCCGACTCCACGCCGGAGCTGAGCGTGAACGGGCCATCGGTGCGAAGGGCGTTGGCGACGAGATGCTCGATGAGGGCCGGACGGGTCACGGGGGGCATGGTATCCATCAAGTCGGGGAACCATGTGGTGAGGCACCACCGACATATCTTGGGCCTTCTCTGGACTCCTCATCGCGAGCGTTAACCTCGACTGCATGGACCTGATTCTGATCCGGCACGGACAACCTGACTGGACTCCCGAGAGGATCGCTCGCAACGACCCTGACCTGACCGACCTGGGACGCGAGCAGGCGAAGCGCGTCGCCCACAGACTTACCGCTTTGGATCGCGTTGATGAGCTGTGGGTGTCGACCATGAGCCGCTCTGTCCAAACAGCCGAGCCGATCAGCACCGAGCTGGCCCAGGAGGTCGAGGCCTATGACTTTCTGAGAGAGATCCAGAACCCGCCGGAGTGGGACGGAGAGCCGGCCGATGAGATCGAGAAGCGACTCGAGCACGCGAATCTTCGAAGCATGGACGACATGTGGGACGGGCTCCCCGGCGGGGAGAGCTTTCGCGCCTTTCATCAGAGGGTCATTGCAGGGCTCGAGGAGACTCTCGCCGCGCACGGGATTGCTCCGATGAGCGAGCAGCATCGCCACCTGTGGACCGTTGATGACCCCGACAAGAGAGTGATCTTGGTGGCCCATGCAGGGACCAACGCGGTGGTTTTAGGGCATCTCCTAGGGCTCGACCCGGTCCCGTGGGAATGGGAGCGATTCCGCCAGCCACACACCGGAATATCCAGGTTGACCATGACGCGGATATCAACTGGTTGGGCATTCTCCCTCCGGATGTTGGGCGAAGTGTCTCACCTCCACCCCACCATGGTCACTTCATGACGCACTTCGGTCATTGAGGACCGGATCTGTCCGCTTCTCGAGATAGGTTGGCCGGCATGAGCAAAAAACCGATCGTTCTGGTGCCCGGATTCTGGCTTGGCGGCTGGGCCTGGGACGAAGTGTCAGCCGATCTCGAGTCGCGAGGTCACCCCGTAACCGCAGTGACCCTCCCCGGGCTCGAATCCGTGGACACGGACCGCAGCGGGATCACATTCGAAGATCACGTCTCGGCCGTGGTCGATGCGGTGAAAACGGCAGACGGGCAAGTCGTTCTCGCGGTGCACAGCGGTGCGGGTGGAGTCGGGTACGAGGTGTCCGACCGCGTGCCTGAGCGCATAGCCGCTTTGGTCTATGTCGACAGCGGCGCCGCCAGCGGCCCTCTCGACCCCGACTTCGAAGGCGTTGAGCTCCCCTTCCCGGGTATCGAGAAACTCTCAGAGGAGGAGAATCTAGAGGGCGTCAGTGAGGAGAAACTCGCCGAGTTCGAGAGCCGCGCGGTTCCCGAGCCTGCGGGAGCACTTCGCGGCGGGCCGCGCCCTTCCAACGAAAAGAGGTTGGACGTCAAGTCGGTCGTGATCGCAACGGCCTTCACCGCCGATCAATACCGCGATGCCGTCAGCGAGGGCTACACCTTTCTCGCCGATCTCGCCCTGCTCCGAGATCTCACCTACATCGACCTCCCGACAAGCCACTGGCCCATGTGGTCGAAGCCCGCGGAACTCGCCGATGCCCTCGCCGGGATCGCGGACGGCCACGACTGAGGAGCCCCGCTCCGGGGTGTAGCTCGGGTGAGCAGTCCCTCAGTGCGGACAATCCCTCAATGATCGAGGCCGAGGTTCGCGATGGCATCCTCGATGGTGTCGAACCTGACGATGATCTCGTTGTCGGGGAACACCAGGTCGAGGACGCGACGCACGGGGCGGGATCCGACCAGCGAAACACTGCTGCCGCGAGCGAAGATGATCTGACGACCCTGGGCGAGGGCATTTATGCCGGTCGAATCCATGAAGCCCACGTCTCGGGCATCGACTATCACGTCGGTCAAGCCACGCTCGGCCATGTGGCGGAAAGCCGACTCGACCAACGGAGCGGTGAGCATGTCGATTTCTCCTGACAGCTCGAGAACAGCAGCGTTGCCCGAAAGATCCTTGATGTCGAGCTTCAGCCCGGGCTCCGACACCGCAAGCACTCCTTCACTCGTTCTGATTCGCCGGGGTCCAGAGCGGTTGTCCGGCTGCATCATACCGCCCGAATTCGATGGCTGAAGAGGAAGTCTGCCGTCACGGCTGGGGCAGTCGAACTCCATCGTTGACTATCGCATCGCACAATTCGGCGAGCTTCATGTTGTGGTTACGGGCATGGGCTCGCAGGAGCTCGAAAGCTCGATCGACACCGATGCCCAGATCGCCCGCGATGAGCCCTTTCGCCTGTTCGATCAGGACACGACTGTCGAGCGCGCGCTGCAGCTGATCACCGAGCCGGCGAGCCTCGGTGAGCTCGGACATACGCACCAGGTATGCCGTGGCCATGTCAGCAAATACCCCCAGGACATCGAGATTCTCGTCGGTCCACTCTCTCGGCTCGAGCCCATAGACATCGATCGACCCGATGGGACGACCGTCGTAGGCGAGCGGGTACCCCACGACCGCCCGGATTCCGGCGGCGCTAGCCGCTCTGCTGTATTCGGGCCATCGAGGATCCGTGTCTACATCGGAAACCCCGACCGGCGAGTTCTTCCGGAATGCGTCGACACAAGGCCCGTCCTGAGTCTTCTCCTGAATCTTCTCGATTTCCACGATTCGTTCATCGGTGGCTGTGATGAACAGGAGTCGCGAATCCTCGCTTGCCACCGAGACCCCTGCGCCATCTGCCGGAAGGGCCTCGGCGATGCTGTCACTCAACTGATAAGACATCTCGGAGATGTCGTAACTTCCCCCCATGGAATGAGCGAACGTCTTCAAGGACTTAAGCAGGCTCTTCTGGTCAGCCATGGCGGCGCCTTTCTCTCGAGCCTGGGTGGCGGACCCTACTCAGGGACGTACCTCGGATACGTCTCCTTGGCCCGATCGGCCTCAGTCGGATCGATCTCGACGGTGACGAAAGGCTCCTCCTGAGACGTCGTGGCCAGGACGGACCCGTCCGGATCTATCACCCATCCGACACCTCCGAAGTCAACGCCGTTGTTGGACCCGCTCCTGTTCGAGGAGATCGAGAACGCCCCGGACATCACTGCGGCCGCCCTTCCGCCGGCGATCCACTTGTCCGCGGTCGTAGCTTCGGTGACTCTCGGCGTGAGCAGGAGACGGATGCCCTGGCGTGCGTACTGTCGGGCGCGGTCGGTGAACCACATCTCCGTGCACAGAAGGAACCCGACGTCGTGTCCGGCCAGTTTCATTGCCTCGAACATTCCGTCGCCACGCTGATACCAGCTCGCCTCCCAGAACCCGGGCTCCTCCGGCAGGTAGTACTTGTCGTGACCAAACTCGGCCGTTCCGGCTTCCCAGACAAATGCCCGGTTGTGACGCGCACCCTGAACAACGTTGACGGGAGACGAGCCGGCCACCGAGCCGGCGCCGAGCTCGGAGAGTCTCGAGATCCACTTCTCGTGTGAGGCCACCGCGTCGTTCCAGGTTCCAGCGTCGTAGTCCTTGGTCCAGGCGATCCACGGATGAAAGGGCAGCTCCGGCAGCACGACGACATCGGAGCCACTGGCGTGCGAACACAGGGCGGCCCAGGCTCGTTCGAAGTCGTCCGGACGATCCGGAAGCTGGCAGATCGTTACCTTCATCTCACTTCCCGTAGCGCCGGCTCCTGGTGGTGAAGTCGCGCAGAGCGCGGAGGAAGTCGACGCGACGGAAGGCAGGCCAGTTCACGTCGACGAACACGAACTCGGCGTACGCCGACTGCCAGAGCAGAAAGCCCGAGAGACGTGACTCGCCCGAAGTTCTGATGAGGAGATCAGGATCGGGTAGGTCCGAGCTGTACATGTGGGCGGCGAGCGCCTCGGCGTCTATCCGCGCTGCAACGGCAGCCGGGTCGGTTGTCTCGGTCATCAGCTTCTCTACCAGATCGCGCGCCGCATCCACGATCTCCTGACGGCCACCGTATCCCATGGCGATGTTGAGTCGTCGTGCGCCGGAGGGCTGGGCTTCCTCGGCGGCCTTGGCTGCGGCGACCAGCCGATCGGGCAGCAGGTCGAGGCTTCCGATGAAGCGAATTCCCATGTCGAATTCCGCGCACTCCTCGGGGAGACGACCGAACAACTCGACAAGCACGTCGAAATACGGCTCCAGCTCCTCGGCCGGGCGGGCCAGGTTCTCCCGTGACAGGACCCAAGCAGTCACTGCCGGGATCTCGAGCTCATTGGCCCAGCCGAGAAACTCCTCGAAGCGCGCCATGCCCGCTCGATACGATTCGGTGTAGCTGGAAAGGCCCTCCTCCCGGGCGTACCGACGATGGCCGTCGAGAACGATCCCGATATGTCGTGGAAACCGGTCCTTGTCGAGGCCTTGAAGCAGGTTTCGCTCGTAGATCCGGTAGAGGAGCCCCAGTGCCATTGCCTCAAATGGTACTGCAACGCTGTGTGGTGGCTAGTTGCAGAAGCCTGTTTGTTCACCCGGACCTGGGGTTATGCTGAAAGCCATGGAGCGCATCACTCTGGGCCGGATGCAGAATCCGATCCGGGGTTTTCTCCACGGGGGTGCAGCCGTCGCCAGCCTGGTCGGTTTGGTCGTCCTCCTCGTGGCCGCAAAGGGAGTCCCGGGCGCCACGTTGGGCGCGATTGTCTTCGGGGCATCACTGATCCTCATGTACACGACCTCGTCGCTGTACCACTCGATACCCTGGGGCAGCGCCTGGAAGGTCCGAATGCAACGGCTCGACCACTCGATGATCTTCCTCGTCGTGGCAGGGACATTCACACCCATCGCCATCGCCTCTCTCCAAGGGCCTCCCCTCCCCATTGCTCTGGGCACCTTGTGGGGCTTCGCGATCGTGGGGATAGTCCTCAAGGCCGCTTTGCCGAAGACAGCCACATGGCTCTCGGTGACGATTCAGCTCCTGATGGGCTGGTCAGCCCTCATCTGGATGCCGGAGTTCTACCGGCAACTCGGAGCGGGGGCCGTGATCCTGTTGGCCCTAGGCGGACTGTGCTACACGGGCGGTGTGATCGTCTTCCTTTCAAAGCGCCCGCGGCTCTTCCCCCGCACATTCTCATATCACGAGCTATTCCACGTCCTGGTCGTGGCGGCCAGCTTCCTCCACTTCCTCGCAGTCCTCCAATACGCCATCCCTGCTGCGGCTGTCTAGGAAAGGGCTCTAGGCCGGGAGGGTCGGAGACTCGGCGCACATTGCCTCGACCTCGTCGACCTCTTTCGGCACCCCGGAGGTCAGGTTGTCGCACCCATCGCTCGTGATGATTATGTCGTCCTCGATCCTCAGCCCGAGACCGAGAAACTCTTCGGGGACGGTGTGAGTGATCTTCTCGGCACTTTCTCTCGCCTCCTGCTCCTTGGCGAGAGCCGACGCTCTCCCTTCGAGGATTCTCCGCTCCACCCACTCATCGGGGTCATACTCGAGCAGAGTCAGCTCTATCTCCTTCTTGCCGGGTGCGACGTAGATGCCTGGCTCGACCGTGAAGGCCATCCCGGGCTCCAGTGGCCTCGGCTTTCCGTCTTTGCGATACATGCCGGCGTCATGCACGTCCATGCCGAGCCAGTGCCCGGTTCCGTGGAAGTAGAACTCTTTGTAGTGGTGCATCGCAAGCGAGTCTTCGACCGCCATTGGCAACAGGCCCAACTCGACCATGCCTTCGGTCAGGGTGCGGACCGCTGCATCGTGGATGGCCCTCATGCTGGAGCCCGGCTCAGACATCTCTATCCCGAGCTTCTCCGCCTCGAGCACGAGCTCATAGAGGGCGCGTTGGGGGGCGGTGAACTTGCCGCTGGCCGGGAAGGTTCTCGTTATGTCCGCCGAGTAACCGTCGACTTCGGCTGCGGCATCGATGAGGATCAGATCTCCGTCCTCGATCAGATCGTCGTTCTCCACGTAGTGCAATATGCATGCATTGGCTCCTGAGGCGACGATCGACCCGTACCCGTTTCGTTTCGACCCACCCATCCGCCAGCCGTACTCCATCGCTGCCTGCACCTGGTATTCGTAGAGACCGGGGCGGGCGAAACGCATCGCCTCGCTGTGCCCTTGTGCCGAAAGTCGACAAGCCGCCTCGAGGCTGGCCCTCTCCTCTTGTGACTTCACGAGCCTCATCTCGTCCAGAGGCACAGAGATGTCTTTCACCGTCGACGGCACCGAGCCGCCGTATCTGGACCTGTGACTGCGCGCCTTTGAGATCAGCGCTGTCATCCGGTCGTCCTGTTTGTCGTTGCCAGTTCGATACCAGAGAACCTCGCGGCCAATCATCAGCCTGGTGAGAACCTCGTCAAGCTCGCCGATCGGATAGGCGGCGTCGGCGCCGTAGGTCTCTTTGGCCCCTTCGACCCCCGCCCTGTATCCATTCCATGCCTCCATCTCGGGGTCGCGGGCCCTGACGAAGAGGGTGTAGTCGCCATCACTGTGACCCGGGGTCAGAACGGCCACGGCGTCCGGCTCGATGAAGCCAGTCAGATAGAAAAAGGTCGAGTCCTGTCGGAAGTCGTGCGGAACGTCGTCATTGCGGATCTGCTCGACGGCTGCCGGGATCACGGCTATTCCGTCCTCACCGATGGACTCCGCAATCCGGCTGCGGCGCGCTGCGAAACGGTCTGACATGGCGGTCACGTTACTGCGCGATCTCGACTGATTCTCAGCTCGACCCACTGTCGACGAGCTCGAGGTCGACGAGTAGCGGAAAGTGGTCCGACCCCATTGGCGGCCCCAGCCAACGCTCCCTCACCCGCAGCTGCTCGCTGTGGAGGAGATGATCGATCGGCACGCGAAAGAACGGGTTGGAGGACGCCGCGAAGGTGGGCTGCACCCCGAATCCGATCTGTGAGTTCCGCAGATCACCCGTCGCCACGAGATTGCGGAAAGGCCAGGACCAAGGGGTTGCGTTCATGTCACCGGCCACGATGAACGGCCCTGTCTGGCTTGACGCCCACTCCGCGGCGAACTCGAGTTGCGCGTCTCGCAGGGCGGCTCTCTCGGCGTCGGTCGGAGCAAGAGGATGAGTCGAGAGGATGGTGATCGGTGTCTCCCACCCCGCGACGACGGTTGTGACCTCCACCGCTCTTGGATCTCCCTCGGCGAACCCGTATGACAGCACCCCGGCGCTGCCCTTTGTCATGACGAGCGTTCCGAAGATCAGGTCCTCGGAACGCGCCCTGGTCACTTCGTACCCGAGGCCCGAAGACTCCATAGCCGTCTCCCATGGCCGACTCGACTCGTGTAACAGAACGACATCCGGATCGGTGGCGCGGATGTAGTCGACCACCTCCCCATACTGCTCATTGCTGGAGAGGAGATTGAACGACATCACCCTGACCGAAGGGGAATCCGGGCTCGCCTCGCCGGGCGAGCCGAGGTAGAGGGGTGCGATGACAGCGAGATTGATTGCCGCGACCGCGAGAATCGCCATGGCCGTCCGTCGGAACCTGGAGAAGAGGAGCGCCCCGCCCATCACGAGCAGAGCAACCATGAACTGGACCCTGAAGTTCGCCAGGACATCGAGCCACCAGACGAAACGACCGAAGAAGGCAGCGAGGCTCATGAGAGCCAGTACGACCGCAGGAACGACGAGAAGGATCACGCCGGTCAGCGTAGAGCCGCGACAGTCCTCTAGAGACCCCGAATGAAGTCGGCTATGGCCTGCCCGATCTCGGGTCCGGAGTCCTCCTGGACGAAGTGGCTTCCTTTCACGGTGACCTCAGTCTGATTGGGGAACGTGCGGGCCACTTCGCGTATGCGACCGGTCATGATCGATCCCGGGTCTGCATCGATCATGAGCTTCGGGAGCGAAGACGACTCCAGCCACTTCTGGTTGAGGCGCACGATTTCGTCGACGTCGCTGGGCTCGCCTTCAATCGGAATCTCCCGGGGCCAGGTAAGAGTCGGCCGTCGTGACTCTCCCGGATCTGTGTATGGCCGCCGATACTCGGCCATCGTCTCGTCTGACAATGGGGCCAGCACCGATCCCGGGAGGATCCGCTCCACGAACACGTTTTTGTTGAGAACCATCTCCTCACCGGCCTCCGAGCGCATCCCTTTGAAGATGCGGACTGCTGAATCGGGCCAGTCATCCCAGTCGATCGGCGTGACGATCGTCTCCATGTACACCACCGCTTTCACTGAATCGGGATGACGGCGGCCCCAGTCGAAGGCAAGCGGCCCGCCCCAATCATGCCCGACAAGCGTGACGTTGCGCTCGATGTCGAGAACGTCGAGAAAGCCCTCCAGGTACTGCCGGTGGTCGACAAACCGATATGTGTTCGGCCCTGTGCCGATCTTCGCCGAGTCGCCCATCCCGATCAGGTCGGGAGCGACACATCGACCCAGTTTGGCCACCTCAGGGATGACTTTGCGCCAGAGATATGAAGACGTCGGGTTGCCATGGATGAACACGATGGGGTCGCCCTTGCCGGCTTCCACATAGGCCATCGGGACTCCGAGCACATTGACCCGGCTCTTCTTCTTGGGGTTGAACCGCATCGTCCGAGGTTACCGCCCCCTCCAATAGGCGAGTCGATCAGGGTCGCGGGTACAAGATGAGCTGAGTGCAGCGAAAGAGAGCGAGGGTCTTGCCCGTTGCTTCAGCTTTCACCTCGGCATCCCACACTTGAGTGGTCTTCCCACCGTGAACCATCTTCGCGGTGGCGTGGAGGGCGCCCTCCATCAGCGTCCCGAAGAAGTTCGTCTTCAGCTCGATGGTTGTGAAGCCGGTAGCTCCTTCCGGGAAGTTGCCCACGCAGCCGTACCCGGCGCACGTGTCCGCCAGTGCGATGATCGAGGCGGCGTGGAGATACCCGTTGGGTGCGCTGTGGAACGGCTTGAGCTCACACCGCATCTCGGCGGTGCCCTCAGCAATCTCGACCAACTCGAGATCTAGGTGACCGGGGAGCTTGTCAGCTCCGGCGGCGCGAAGAAGCTCCGCCACCTCTTCGAAACCGGGTCGTTCGTTCATTGGAGGCTTGAAGCTACTCGACCGGAAGTCGTCAAAGGCCTTGCTCTGCGGCCCACTCCGTCGCTATCTCGAACGCTTCCTCTTTGCTGTACGGGCCGTCGTTGATTCTCTTTTCGAGGAGGATGTCCATGATCTCTCCAACCTTGGGACCTGGATCGATCCCAAGCAGGTCCATGACCTCGTTTCCGTCGACCGGGGGGCGAAGCCTCGAAAGCTCCTCCTGCTCTGCCAGTATCTCTATCCGCTCCTCGAGCTCGTCTATGCGCCTTTGGATGGCGCGCTCCCGACGCGGGTTCGCCGTCGTGACATCACATCTCACGAGCTCGTTCAATCGATCGAGCAGATCGCCGGCGTCCCTGACATAGCGGCGCACAGCCGAGTCGGTCCAGCCCATCTTCAGCGTATGTGGCCGCAGATGGAGATAGACGAGATCGGACACGTCGTCCACGACAGACTTGGGGTATTTCAGGGCTCGAAGACGCTTGCGAGCCATCCGCGCGCCGACCACTTCATGATGATGAAACGAGACGCCGCCCGGGCCGATCTCCTTCGTCGCCGGCTTGCCGATGTCGTGCATGAGCGCAGCCAGCCGAAGAGTCAGATCGGGCGAAGCTTTGTCAACCACGGCGAACGTATGGGCCAGGACATCCTTGTGCCTGTGGTCGGGGTCCTGTTCCATGGCGAGTGCTGGTAGCTCCGGCAGAAAGTGTGAGGCAAGCCCGCTACCGACCATCGCATCGAGTGCCGGGCCCGGCTCTGGGGCGAGCAAGAGCTTCGACAGCTCGTCGCGGATTCTCTCGGCAGACACGATTTCGAGCCTGTTCGACAGTCGTCGCACTGCGTCCAGCGTCTCGTCAGCGGGAGTGAAACCCAATGTCGCCTGGAAGCGGAACAATCGCAGCATCCGTAGCGGGTCATCCGAGAAGCTGATCTCGGGATCCATCGGGGTCTTCAAGATCTGAAGCCCGAGATCGGACAGCCCGCCGAACGGGTCGACGACAGTGACGTCAGGAAGGTGCACGGCGACGGAGTTGATGGTGAAGTCACGCCGTGAGAGGTCTGTCTCCACCGAGTCCGAGAAGCTCACGTGCGGCTTGCGGGAGTCATCGCGATAGATCTCGTCCCGGAAAGTCGTCACCTCGACTGCGACCGAGTCCTTGATCGCTGCGATGGTCCCAAACGCTGCCCCGACCTCGTGGACCGAATCTGCCCACTTCCCGATGATCTTGCGAATCTCATCGGGACGCGCATCAGTGGTGAAGTCGAGGTCCTCGGTGGGTCGACCAAGGAAGGCGTCCCGCACGGATCCACCGACCAAATAGAGGCTGCGGTCTGCGTCTGCGAACAATCCGGCCAATTGGGCTGGAACGCCTCGCGGATCAACCAGGAACTTGAGACGGTCGGGGATCACCTTCTCAGGTTATCGGGATGGCGCGAGGAACTCGGATACACAAATCCTTGGAGAAGGGGGAGCGGGTCGAAGGCTCCCCCTTCTCGGTTTTCCCGGCGGAGAGGTCTAGTGGAGGTCGATCCCGGCTTCGTTGGCCCGGGCTCGGAACTCGTGCACGTTGCGAACGTTGGGGATGGCGGCTTGTAGATCCACGGTCCGCTTCACGACCAGATCGAGAACTGATTGGTCGAAGGTCTGCATGCCGAAGAACCCGCTTTCCTTGATGATCTCGACCAGGCTTCCCGGCTCGTTCGGGTTGAGGATCCACTCCGAGACCCGCTCGTTGTTGGTCATGACCTCACAGGCCAGGACACGACGCCCGTCAACGGTCTCGATCATCCTCTGGCTCAGGATTGCGCTCATCTGGCCGGCGAGCTGCGCCCGTATGACCTTCTGCTCACTCTCCTGAAACAGCGACACGATTCGATGCACAGTGTCCGCGGGGTCGGTGGTTCGCATCGAGCTGATCACCAGATGACCTGTCTCGGCAGCCGAGACCGCGGCCCTGGCGGTGTCGACATCTTCGATCTCGCTGATCATCACGACATCGACGTCATGCCGCATGGCGCTGCGAATCGCTTCCGACGGATGCGCGGTGTCGACCCCGACCTCGCGTTGCACGACCACTGATCGCTTGTCGGGGTGAAGGACCTCGATAGGATCCTCGACGGTGACGATGGCTGCTGCCTTGTTGGCGTTTATCCAGTCGACCATCGAAGCCATGGTCGTTGTCTTGCCTGACCCCGAAGGCCCGGTGACGAGCACGAGGCCCGACTTGGCATTGACCAGCTTCTCGACGATCTTCGGCACACCCAGTTCTGCGAATGTCTGGGTGCCCGGGATGACCCGTCTCAACACCAGAGAGACCGATCCACGCTGACGAAAGGCATTTACACGAAACCGTCCGAGCTCATGGCGACCGTAGGCAAAGTCGGCACTCCCGGACTCCTTGAAGTCGGAGGCGGCCCGCGGGGTGAGAATCTCCTCGGCGTACGATTTGGTGTCGGCAGGGGTCAGACGCTCGAAACCGTCGAGACGCTTCAATTCCCCCTCGACCCGGATCACCGGGGCCGAGCCGACCTTGAGGTGGACGTCCGACGCCCCGGCATCGACCGCCTGCTGCAATACAGCATCGATATTCGTTGTCATTTGCCCTTTCCAATCCGGGAAATCATGGCGAGACCTTCCAAAGCCGGACGGCGGTCAGCCGCCCTCGGTGCTACTTGGCCACGCAACGTGATGTATCGGCTGAAATCCGGCAAAAGTTGAGTGGCCCGAGAGGCCCAATTTGCTCAGAGTCGATAATGACGTGACACGACGCTGCGCGCCCTGTCGAGGTCTCGGAAGGACCCCTCGGGTGACTGGAGGGGCTCGGAGGCCTGGAAAAGGCCGGCGGCCCCCTCCACCGTCGCCCGCGCCGAGTCACGCAGCGCGTCGAGGTTGTAGCCACCCTCCAAGACAAAGATGGTGCGCTCGGTCGGGAAGGCAGAAGCCAACTCGCTAGCCATCCATCCGTAGTCGTCAGAGATCAGCCTCAATCCCGCCAGGGGATCATCCCGATGGGCGTCATATCCCGCGCTCACCAGTATCCAGTCCGGGGCGAACTGGCTGATGACGGGCAGAACGATGCTCCCCCATGCCTCTCGATAGACATCCCCTGCAGTCCCCTCTCCCATCGGAATGTTGAGGGTCGTTCCCTTCGGCTCTTCGTCCATCGACGTGATGAGCCCTTCGAACGGATAGAAGGGACTCTGGTGGAGGCTCACGTACAGAACGTCAGGGTCGTTCTTGACCATTGCTTCGGTGCCGTTGCCGTGATGGACATCCCAGTCGACGATGGCCACCCGCTGTCCCTTGCTGCGGAGCATCCCATTGGCCACAGCGACATTGTTGAACATGCAGAACCCCATGGCGCGGTCGCTCAGGGCGTGATGACCGGGGGGGCGAGCCACCACGAAGGCTGTGGCGTCGGTCTCGCCCTCCAGGCGCTCTGCGGCAGCTACAACCCCTCCGGCTGCGGTCAACGCCGCCTTCCAGGATTCGCTCGAGACAATGGTGTCCATGTCGAGCGCTCCCCCTCCCATGGAGCAGAACGCTTCCAGGGTGTTGATGTAATCGACATCGTGGACGCGCTCGAGATGCTTCCGATCGACCTCCGGTGAGAGCACCTTGTCAATCTCCAGCCTCGAGTCCTGCAGCCCTTGGAGGACGGCGTTCACCCTCTGTGGTCGCTCCGGGTGATTACGGCTCGTGTCGTGCTCAACCGAGGAGGGGTGGCTGGCAACTATGAGGCGCATTCACATACTCTCCCACAAGTGCCATTCGAATTACAGGTCGAAGGCTCCTGGCCCGGGAGTGTCCGATTGTCGAAGGGATGGGGCAGGGCGTCAGCGCGCCCGTGGAATCCACTCACCGACGTAGGCGCCCTTCGGCTGATGCGGGGAAACAGCGCATTTCTCGATGCGGCATCGAAGTGGACGTCGGCAACCGCCGGGGGCGACGTCCTCTCCCCTGCCCTCTACCCATCGGGGACGGGGATCTGGCAAAGATGCGGGTATGAGGTCGACCTGAGGCTGGAGATCATGGAGGCATCCCTCACGTCGCGTGCTGAGATGGGCCCGGTCGGGGTAGCCACGAACCCGAATCTCGTCGAGATGGAGGATGTCGACCGGGAAGCTTTCGACAGCTTCTGGCACATGGGCTCCACAGGACTCGCCGAAGCATTGTCCGCCACCCGGGTGTCCACCGTGCTCGAGGTTCGCGCTGAGGACCGGGGCCTTCTCGGATATGCAATTGTCGGAGCCCAGCTAGGTATGAGCTTCCTGCAGAGGATTGCGGTCCGCCCCTCTCATGCCGGGCAGGGACTGGGGGCAGCGCTCGTCGACGCAGCGAAGGCGTGGGCACTTGGACGAGGATGCGCGGTGATGGTGTTGAACGTGCGACCTGTCAACGAGCGAGCCATCGGCCTCTATCAGAGGGCGGGCTTCCAAGCGACAGGGAAGCACCTACTTGTGCTCCGCTTTCGACGTTGATTCAGGATTCTTGGTGCAGCGCCGGGGAATCCTTGAGCCGCTTGACCGCATCGTCGTACTGAGCGGACGCTGCCACGTCGCTCAGGGCGATTGAGACGAGGCCGAGCTTGCCGTAATCGGTCACCGCACCCAGCAGGTGGAACACCACGCCCTTCTGCGAGCTGGCCCGATATTGGATCCGCTCGTAAATCGCAGCATCGATCAGTTGAGCCGGGGTACTCCCTCTGAAGCTCTCAGAGACCACATTGTCACTGGCGAAGTACGTCCTCACTGCTCCCGCTGATGTGCGAAACTCGCCCAGCTCCGAGTCATAGGTGCCGCCAGTGAGGAACTCGAGCATCAGGTATGGCAAGGTCGTGCCACCTTTTCTCAGATTCACCTCGATCGCATAGTGGCGCCAGCGGTCGCCTTCGGGCACCGATACGAAATCGACGCCAAATCTGCCGAGGACCCCTTTCGACTTGAGTGTCTTCGCCACGGCCAGACCGGCTTCGTGCAGGTCGAGGCGATACTCGGGGCGGGCTGGGAAGCTGCAGCCGAGAAAGACCTGGCCCGTCGGACCGCCAAGCGCTTGGTCATGCGTCGACACAACATGAAGGCCGCCCAACGGGTCGATCCTCATCTGCACCGATGGCGAAGTCTTGTTTGGGCCCTCGATCAAAGACTCGACCACGCCACCCATCGCTGCGAACTTCGACTCGAACGTATCCCACGTCTCATCGGCGGCCTCGAATCGCAATTCCTCGGTGAGCAGTCGATCCGCTTCTCTCTCCAAGGAAACGGCGTCCTTGAGCTTCCCGATATCCAGGGTTGCGTTCCCCTCGCCGGAAAAGCCCTCGTTGAGCTTGACGACGGCACGTTGCAGGTCTGGCTGGGAGGTATGAAGAGCGACGATCGCCTCGATGATGTCGGAGCGATCACGCAGGTCCTCGTACCCCTCGGGCAACTCCAGCCCGGATTGGCGCATGATTGATCGGCTGTTCGACTTGTTCCCCAAAGGCGTGAGCGCAGGGTCCGCTCCATAAACCGGGATGCCCCACCGAACGGCGAGAGTCCGCTCGAGGTGTGTTGTGTTGAAGCAAGTCAGGTGAGTCGATTTCGGGTCCCGGATCAACGAGGCGATCTCCGACATCATCTCGGGCCGGTCGAGCAGTTTCGCCGAGAGCGGTCGGAGGGACTCGTCGCCCACCGTCACGAGGCTCAGTCGTTCGCGCGCATGGGCCGCCGGCACCCCCGGGAGCAGGTGAAGGTAGTAATCGATCACGTCGGGGCCGATGGGGATCGAGGTGACGTACACCAGTCGGGTTCGTGGCAGTTGGAGCAACATCAACAGGCACAGCATTCTCTCCTCGTAGTGGATTACCCCTTCGATCTTCCTGAGCTCGTCCTCGTCGAGGCTCATCGAGGGCACGACCACGACGGTGCGCTCGGCGCGGGGATCAGAGAAGATCCTGCGATACATCTCGGGAAAGGTCTCCTGGAGCTCCTGAAAGCGCCTGGCCTCCTCGCGGGAGCCGGTGGGCGGGTGCGCCTTTGGCGATTCTCGGGTATCGAAGATTGACATTTGCTTTCGTCTCGAGGAGTCACGATACGGGAAGCGGGCAATGGCGAGTATCGCCCGAATGGTTCTGCGTGTTGACGGCAACCACCGATAGCCTGCTTCACAATGCCCGCTGCGATCCCGGACCGCTACCGGCTCGACATGCGTCTCGGAAGGGACGGAGACATCGAAGAGTGGCTCGCCACCGACACTTCGCTGGATCGGCCGGTCCTGATCCGATCACTCGGTCCCGATACGGACACCGAGCGGAGGGAGCAGTTCGTGGCCAGCGTCTCGGGAGCGGCCAAGGCGCACCACCCGCACCTGGCCAAGGTGTTCGCCGTCGACATGATCGAAGGCGGGGCTTACTCCGTTGGTGAGTGGACCGGTGGGGCAACCCTGGCAGATCGCGTGGCAGCATCGTCCGGCATAGAGCTCGAGGAGTTCTTGCCGAACGCCACCGGGCTCGCCGGTGCTTTGGCTGCGCTACACGAAGCAGGGGCCGTCCACGGATCGATCGATCTCTCCGCGATCACCTACTCCGAAGCCCACGCCGCCAAGTTGGTGGGATTTGGCCGCCCCTTCCACGGTGATCAGGAGGGAGACGTTCGCGGTCTCGCCTCTGCACTGGAGACCGCACTCACAGGTGAGCCACCCGGTGGACCACCCCCGTCGGAGTCGATCGACGGGATCTCACCCGTCATCGACCGGATCCTCCGTTCCGGGCAAGCCGGCGTCTACACCGCCGACGAGTTCGAGAAGGCCCTGAGCGCCGCCCCGACTCCACGCCGCCCCCAGCCCGAGCCTGCCTCAGCATCGCGACGCCTCATCTACGCCGCACTGGCACTCGTCGTGCTCGCTGTCGGGCTGGTGGGCCTGGGAGCACTCTTCGGCACGCCCACCAACCCCATCATCCCCACCCCGACAACCATCACAGGAACGAGCGCCACATCCGCTGAGACGACGTCAACGACCCTGCCTTTCGGTGACATGCAAATCCTCTCCATTCAGACGTTCGACCCCTTCGGAGGGGGTGGCGAAAACGACGGCGACATCGCCAACGTCACCGACGGAAGCCTCTCCACCACCTGGCGGACAGAGCGGTATCAAGACCCGATGCAATTGATCAAGCCGGGGGTTGGGGTGGTGGCCCAGGTCGATGGCATCCCATCGCAACTCCAGTTGACTGGCTTCTCCGAAGGCACCGTCTTCGAGATCAGATGGGCGGCCACCCTCAGTGAGGACATCGACTCGTGGTCGAGGGTGGCGGCCGGTCGCGCCCCGGCGGGGACGACGTCGGTCGATCTCCCGGCCCGCACCGGTGGTTATTGGATGGTTTGGCTGACGGAGCTTCCACAACAGACCGACGGTACGTATTACGCGGAGCTCTCGGAATTACGATTGCAACCGTGATTAGCCCTCCCTCCGACGCCGAACTGATTGCACGCGTCGTGGAGGGGGACCGTGAGGCATTCGATGAGATCATGCGTAGACATGAGGACCGCGTGTTCTCTGTGTGTCTCCGGATCATGGCGGACCGCGACAAGGCCCTCGACTCGACACAAGAGACCTTTCTCACGGTCTTCCGCAAGGCATCCCAGTTCAAGGGGAACGCAGCCTTGGGAACCTGGATATACAGAATCGCGGTCAACACCTGCTACGACCAGCTGCGTAAGGCAAAGCGCCGCAAAGCCGATCCCTTGCCTGACTTCGTCGACCCCACCGACCCCTCCGCCGAGGAAGCGGTGGAGTCTGCTGCACTCCGACCCGAACTGCGCGCAGCCCTCGACGAGCTCCCGCAAGACTTCCGAGCCGCGATCGTGCTCTCCGACATCGAGGGCATGTCTCTGCCTGAGGTTGCAGCGGTCCTCGGTGTACCCGTGGGCACGGTCAAGTCGCGAATCTTCCGCGGTAGACGCCAGATGGCACAACGACTAGGGAACCAAACAGCCGGCTGAGGCATCAAAGAAAGACATGCACCGACACGATCTCGACCTAATCGCCGAATACGCAGGGGGCACACTCCAAGACGACTCCAGGGCCAGGGCCCTCGTCGAGTCTTGTGATACTTGCGCCGCCGAGTTTCGCGCGCAGAGGGCGATGATCGAGGAGCTGAACGCGGTGGGCAGCGCGGCGATGACCGAGCATGAGCGCGCCGCGCTCCACCGTGACCTCTGGACGGAGCTCCGCTCGGGACGTCAGCCGGCATCGATCGCTGCCTTTTCCGGGTGGCGCTCATGGGCCTTGGGGGCCGCCGCGGCTCTCGTGCTCGTCGTCGGGCTGTTTGGCGTTCTCAACGGCGGGATCATCGGCGGTGACAGTGTTGCCGAGACGTTCAATGAGATCGCCAGCGACTTGGGGGAAGGAGCGTCTGAAACGACCGCCCAAGCCAGCTCGGATGCAGGAGGCGACGGAGCCGAGGAGGACTTCGCTCCGCTTGCGGACACTGACGAGCAGTCCCCCCTATTCCAGCGCTACAGCGAAACCCCGTTTGCCCAAATCGCTCGCGAGATCCGGAGTGAGGATGACGCCGTTCAGGGCCTGTCTTCGCCCAAGAGCGACTCTGTCAGTGAATGCCTGACCGAGCTAGGGCTCATCGAGCATCAAGTGGTCGAAGGCTATGAGTCACTGACCGATCTCCTCATCGTCATACCCTCCGCCGAGGACATCGCGACGGCCCCGATCAGCTTCGTCGAGCCGGAATCCTGCACGGTCGTTCACGTCGAAGACTGATTCGGCGCCACGGAAACTAACCTCCCTACCCATGGAGGAACTCGCCGCTCAATTTGCCGACCTCATAGAAGGTCTGGCCAAGAAGATCCGCTCAATGACGGTCGACCGCATCGACCGGGGCATCCGGCTCACCGGGCTGGGAATCCTCGCGGGCACTTTCGCGTTGACTGCAGTGCTGTTCCTCATACTGGCGATCTTTGGAGCACTGGAGATCCCCTTGACGACGGCCGGTGCCTTCGGCGTCTTCGCGGCAGTCCTCATAGGAGCAGGCGTCTACATGTGGATCAAGAGGTCAGAGTGAGTCACGAGAAAGTCATCATCATCGGGTCGGGACCGGCCGGGCATACTGCTGCCCTCTATGCATCACGCGCCGACCTCGATCCTCTGATGTTCGAAGGTGCGGTCTCGGGTGGCCAGTTGATGATCACGACCGACGTCGAGAACTATCCGGGGTTTCCGGAGGGGATCCTCGGCCCCGAGTTGATGGAGAAATTCCGCGAGCAGTCCGCTCGCTTCGGAACAAGGATGCAGACGGTCGATGTGACTTCGGTCGACTTGTCCGAGAGGCCTTTCCGCGTATCCGTTTCCGACGACCACTACACAACGGACACGGTGATCCTGGCCACGGGAGCCAGCGCGAAGTGGCTGGGCGTGCCAGGAGAAGATCTCCTCCTAGGCAAAGGGGTCTCTGCGTGCGCGACGTGTGACGGCTTCTTCTTTCGTGACCAAGAGCTCATCGTGGTCGGAGGTGGCGACACTGCCATGGAAGAGGCTCTGTTCCTTACCAAGTTCGCCTCGAAAGTGACGATTGTCCACCGACGCGACGAGTTCAGGGCTTCGAAGATCATGGCGGACCGCGCCCTGGCTCACGACAAGATCGACGTTCTCTGGAACACCGTCGTCACGGCAATCCACGGAGACAGCACGGTGACCGGGGTCACCCTGGAAGACACCGTGAGCGGTGAGACAAGAGAGTTCCAGACCGATGGCGTGTTCGTCGCAATCGGACACAAGCCAAACACCGACATCGTCAAGGGTCAGCTGGAGCTCGACGCGAATGGATACGTCGTGGTCGAGCCGGGGACCACCCGGACCTCCATCGAAGGAGTCTTTGCCGCCGGGGATGTAGCCGACCATGTCTATCGTCAGGCCGTGACGGCCGCAGGAACCGGCTGCATGGCGGCCATCGACGCCGAACGGTGGTTGGCTGAGCAGGAATAGACGTTTTCCGCCCACAAGTTTTGGAAAAAGGACCAAGGAGATCAAATGGCCGAAATAGTCAAACTCAACGAGAGCACCTTCGACGAGGCAATCAGCTCGGAGAAGCCTGTGCTCGTCGACTTTTGGGCCGAGTGGTGTGGACCATGCCGGCTGATCGCTCCTGTTCTGGAAGAAATTTCCAAAGAGACCGACGCACTCACGATCGCCAAGCTGAACATCGACGAGAACCCCTCTCCCCCATCTCGCTTCGACGTGATGAGCATCCCAACGATGATCGTCTTCAAAGACGGCGTAGAGAAGAAGCGCATCGTCGGAGCAGCGCCGAAGCACAAGATCGTTCAGGAGCTATCCGAGTTTCTTTGACCGGCGGCCCACGAGTGGGTCGATCGGGTAGTCCATTGTGAGGCTTTACCGCCTGGGTGACGAAGGCACCGCCGTTCGCGACATCCAAGCCCGGCTTGCCGCGCTGGGCCACCCCTCCGATCCGGATCCACAAGGCACGTTCGGCGATGGGACAGTGGCTGCCGTGGTCGCATTTCAGAAAGCAAAGGGACTTGACGCCGACGGCATCGTGGGACCGGACACGTGGAGGTCTCTATATGAGGCCGGCTATCGCTTCGGGGACCGTCTGCTCTTCTTGAGACGTCCCATGATGCGAGGCGAGGACGTAGCGGAAGCACAGTCGAGGTTGAGCGCACTCGGGTTCGACTCCGGAAAGATCGACGGCATCTTCGGCCCTGACACCGAGCGTGCCGTCCTCGAGTTCCAGCACAATCGGGCTCTCGCCGAGGACGGCAAGATTGGACCGGCCGTCGTAACCGAGCTCCAGCTGGTGACGAGGGGTGAGATGAAGAAGGGCCGGGAGGCGATCAGAGAGCGTGAGTGGTTGCGCCGGCTTCCGCCGACGGTCGCTGGCGCCCGGGTCTATCTCGACGCCGGATGTCGAACGGACGAAGAGAGCCGAACAGCTTGGGAAGCAGCCTCATCGGCCGCTCTGAAGCTCCAGGAGCTTGGAGGGTTGCCCGTGATGAGCCGCTCCGTCGAGTCGAAACTGCCGGAACGGGTGCGGGCTCGGCGGGCCAACCGTTTGGGGGCCGACATCATCGTCGCCTTTCAACTCGACACCGAGGACCGCAACTGCGTGTTCTACTTCGCCTCGGAGCACAGCAGATCTGAGGTCGGAGAGAAACTCGCTGTCAACATCGCCAAGAGAACGGGTGGGGATGTCGAGGGGCGGGCGAACGCAATGCTGAAAGAGACCAGGGCCCCGGCCATCGTTGTCAGTGTTCCCGAGCTCTCCGGTCAGATCGGCACCAGCGTCACCGACGGTCTCCGCGACTTCTTTGCCGAGCACTCAACGGCAGAACCGATGGGTGAGGTCAGCCCGACGCCATGAGGCGGTAGAGCCTCTCGAGCTCTTCTACGGATGAGAACCGGATCTCGACTTTCCCCTTCTGGTTCCGATAGTTGATCTTCACCCGTGCTCCGAGCCGGTCGCCCAGTCTCTTCTCGAGCTCGATTATCTCGATCGGACGTATGGTCTTGACCGTGGCAGGCCCGGCGTCGTTTCCTTCCGCCATATCGCGGCGAAGCCGGACCGCGTCTTCGATCTGTCGGACACTCCAGCCGTCGGCTGCCGCTTTCTCCCCGAGATAGGTCGCGTATTTGGCGTCCTCCAGGCCAACGAGGGCACGAGCGTGCCCACCGGAGAGCCGCCCCTCCTCGACCAGGGCTTGCACCCCATTAGGCAGCTGGAGGAGTCTGATGGTGTTCGAGATGGTCGGACGGGACTTGCCCACTCTGTTGGCAACCTGTTCCTGAGTCATTCCATATTCTTCCAGGAGCTGTTGGTATGCCCGAGCCTCCTCCAGTGGGGTGAGGTCCATTCGCTGCACGTTCTCGACCAACGCCTCGACCAGGGTGTGTTGCCCTGACTTCTCTCGAATCACAGCTGGGATGCTGGCGAGACCTGCCCGCTTCGCCGCCCGCCAGCGACGCTCACCTGCGATCAGGGTGAAGCCACCCTCCCCCTCTTCGACGATGATCGGCTGCAGGACGCCAACCTCCTCGATGGAACTGGCCAGTTCTGTCAATGACTCGTCGTCGAAACGCGAACGTGGCTGATCAGGGTTCGCCTTGATGGTGTCCACGGGGATGTTCGAATAACCGGTGGTGGAACCGGCCCCCTGGGTCGGTATCAAAGCCTCCAACCCTCTACCCAGTCCACTCTTCCTCGTTGCCATGTCGAGACTCCTCACTCGAGACCGTGGCGTTCTCTGAATTCCTTGCCTAGATGTCGATATGCGATGGCACCACGGCTCATCGGGTCGAAAGCTTCGATGGGCTCACCATGGGACGGGGCTTCGGAGAGTCGCACGGAGCGGGGGATAACGGTGCGGTAGCAGAGATCCCCAAAATGCTGTCTCACCTGCTCCGAGACATCCTTGGATAGTCTGGTCCGCCCGTCGTACATGGTCAGGATGACACCACCAACCTTCAAGTCGGTGTTGAGATTAGACCGCACCAACTCGACATTGCGGAGCAGTTGACTCACTCCCTCCAGGGCGTAGTACTCACATTGAATCGGAATGACCACTTCTTCCGCCGCTACCAGCGCATTCACCGTGAGCAGGCCCAGGGAAGGTGGGCAGTCGACGAGGATCACATCAAAATCCTGCTCCAATTCGGCAAGGGCGCTCTTGAGACGTGTTTCACGTGAAAACTGGGAGACGAGCTCGATCTCGGCACCGGCAAGATCGATTGTGGCCGGGATGACGAAGAGATCGCGGACCGATGTCGGCTCAATGGCGTCATCGAGCGAGGATTCCTTGAGGAGTACGTCATAGACGGAGATATCGATGGCTCCTCGATCAATACCCAGCCCGGACGTGGCATTTCCTTGAGGATCGAGATCGACGAGAAGAACCCGCTCACCCTGGAAGGCGAGGGCAGCCGCCATATTGATCGCTGTGGTCGACTTTCCGACACCACCCTTCTGGTTGGCGAGGGCAACGACCAGGGGAGACCGGGAAGAATTACTCACTCTGCCGCATGATAAGGATCCAGACGGGCTGATCAAGGATCGTCGAGCCGATTTCTTCGCGCTCATAGGCTTCGTACACAGGCTCTTGTTCCCAGGAGCCACCGAGTAGCCCCACTCCACCAGGTTGGAGGAGTCTCTTCAGATGACTCAAGAAC
>QQVI01000024.1 GCA_003388545.1 Actinomycetota bacterium | reverse complement strand
TCACCGAGCCACCTAGAAGAGTTTGCCGACTCGCTGTCGGCAAGCCCCCTCTCTAGCTTGGCTTTCAGATGGCCGTGTCGATAGATCAGCCCGCCGTCAGGAAACCCCGCAGCCTCCTGGTCCGAGGCGTATATGTGCTGCTCGGCCTCATCTGTCTCGGCTTCGCCGCGATCAGCTTCATCCCTGGCATCCCGACTTTCGACTTCGTGATCCTCGCCGCCTTCTTCTTCGCACGGTCTTCGGACCGCCTGCACAATTGGCTCGTCAGCCATCGCTACTTCGGTCGTATGGTTGGTGCGTATCACGGAGGTCTGACCATCAAGATGAAGTGGTGGGCGGCCACCGCCATCACGCTCTCGCTGGGGGCCTCGGTCACCTTCCTCATCGACAACTCCGTTGTCCGCGTTCTGCTCGGCTTCGTCTGGCTCTACGCCCTTTGGTTCGTGTTCTCGCGTCCCACAAAGGAGCCGGTCGACGTCTGAGCCAACGGCGCCATGACGCCTGGTTCTGCGGGAGGCCTTCTGTTAGAAACCGCTCATGCGTCTCGTCATCGCCCGATGCACCGTCGACTACTCGGGTCGCCTCGATGCCCATCTGCCCGAGGCCGTTCGCCTCATCATGGTCAAAGCAGACGGCACCCTCGCCATCCACTCCGATGGCAACGCATCGAAGCCGCTCAATTGGATGGTGGCGCCCAACACGGTTGAGACAACAGAAGACGAGTGGGTGGTGAGCAACGGCAGAGGCGAGAGGCTCGTGATCTCCATCTCCGAGATACTCGAGGATGTCACCCATGATCTCGGCGATGACCCCGGGCTCGTGAAAGACGGAGTCGAGCATCATCTCCAGGCCTTGCTCGCCGGCAGGCCATGGGTGCTCGAAGACGGTTTGAGTCTCATCAGACGGGAGTACCCGACCGATATCGGCCCGGTCGACTTGCTTTGCGCGACTCCCGCAGGCGAGACGGTCGCAGTCGAGATCAAGAGGCGTGGCGAGATCGACGGCGTGGAACAGCTGTCACGCTACCTGGAGCGCCTCAACCTCGACCCCCGTCTCGCTCCAGTGCGGGGGATCTTCGCTGCACAGTCGATCACCCCTCAAGCCCGGGTTGTGGCTGATGCTCGTGGTATCGAAGCCGTCGAGGTCGACTATGACGGCCTACGTGAGATCGAGGACAGCGAACTGCGCCTCTTCGACATTCGCTGACGATGTTCGACATCGTCTTCTACCACCCGGAGATTCCGCCAAACACCGGCAATGCCATGCGTCTCGCGGCAGTGACTGGATGCCGGCTACATCTCATCGAGCCTCTGGGGTACGAGATGGATGACGCTCGGCTCAAGAGGGCGGGGATGGATTATCGGGATCGGGCCACCGTTGTGGTCCACTCCGACTTGGCGACTTGGTTCGAGGCAATCTCCCCGCCTCGGACGTTTGCGTTCACGGTCGATGCGGATATCGAGTACACCGAGGTCGGCTATCGGCCGGGCGACGCCTTGCTCTTCGGGCCCGAATCGGTCGGGCTTCCCGAGGATGTGCGCCGCCTCGACTGGATCACCGAGCGGCTCCGGATACCCATGGTCCCCGACGTGCGATCCATCAACCTGTCCAACGCCGCCGCGATCGTCGTGTACGAGGCTTGGCGCCAGAACGGGTTCGAGGGGTCGTCAGTCGTCTAGCGGTCGGCCAGCAGAGACAATGCGATGGCCTCGGCCAGCGTCGATTTCCCCAGATCGCCGATGTCCTGGCTCTCGTTGGGTGCGTGGTAGGCCGACGTCGGGTCACCACAACCCGTGACCAGGATCGGAGCATCAGGGAACATCTCGGCAAATGTGGCGATGAAGGGAATCGACCCCCCTGCTCCCATGTGTACAGGCTCGGCTCCGAACGCGAGGCGGAATGCCTCCTCCCAGAGCTCGACCGTCTCGTTGGCCGTCTCCAACTCCGAGGGATCCCCGTGCTCCTCGTGGAGGAATACCACCTCTGTGCCCCACGGGGCGTTCTTCACGAGATGCGCCTTGAGCTTCTCGAGAGCATCCTTGCCCCTGTCGCCCGGAGCAACGCGCAGACTGACCTTGGCCCGGGCCACCGGGACGAGCTGATTGATCGCCTCGGACACAGCCGGTGCGTCGATGGCAAGGGTCGAAATCGACGGTCGGGTCCAGAGACGCGACGGAATCGAGCCCTCCCCGATCTCAGATACACCTTCGACGGCCCCGGTGAGCCGTCGAGCCAGGTCGAGAGGTATCTCCAGGCCATCCACCTCCTCGGAGACGAGACCGGGCACAGCGACCCTCCCATCTTCGTCGTGCAGTGTCGCCAGGAGCCGAACCATGGCGGTGAGCGCGTCGGGGAACACACCACCGTATTGCCCGGAGTGGACAGCTGACTGCAACGTGCGGATCTCGATCGTGACCGCCGCGAGGCCCCGCAGTGAAGTGAGCAAAGCAGGCACACCCACCTCCCAATTGCCTCCGTCACCTATGACGATCACATCGGGGGCGAGTAGCTGGGAGTGCGTCTCGAGTATCTCCTCGAGTGAGGCCGAGCCGGCTTCTTCCTCGCCCTCGAAGAACACTTGCACGCTCACGGGAAGATCGTCGCCGTGCGCGGCAATCGCCCCCAGATGCATGATCAGTCCCGCCTTGTCATCGGAAGCGCCCCGACCGTAGATCCGGCCGTCGCGAACAACCGGGTCGAACGGCCCCGTATCCCACTCCGCTAGAGGCCCGGGCGGCTGGACGTCGTAGTGGGCGTACAGCAGCACTGTCGGCGCACCCTCGGGGCCCTTGATCTCCCCGAAGATCGCCGGGTTGCCATCGGTTGGCTCGAGGAGCTGCACATTGGCGAAGCCTTGATCTGTGAGTAGAGCAACGATGTGATCGGCGGCTCTCCGAACGTTGGCACGGTCGAAGCCAGGAGCGCTCACAGACGGGATCCTCACCAGATCCTCCAACATGCCCTGGAGGCGGGGCAGGTCGGATTCGATTGCAGAGCGCAGGTTCTCGTAGGACATTTCACAACGTTAACCAGCACCTTGTTCACGTCGGCGCCGACTTGGTGCATCATGGGGCAGACTTGAGATTCTCCTTATTCGGCATCCCGGTCGAGATCCGGCCGTCGTTCCTGCTCATCGCTGCCCTGCTCGGCTTCTCGCTGGAGCGGGTCGATCTGATCCTCACCTGGATCATCATCATCTTCGTTTCGATCCTGATCCATGAGCTGGGCCATGCTCTCACCGCCAGGCACTACGGCTCAGACGTTGAGATTCAACTCAACGGGATCGGGGGATTGACGTCGTGGAGCATGCCTGAAGGGGGGATCACCCCGGGTCGCCGAGCGCTCATCGCCGCGGCCGGCTCGGCCACGGGGCTCGTGTTCGGCGGGCTGATCTGGCTGGCGACCAGCCCCATGGATCTCACGAATGGTCTCTTCGCCTTTGCCGTAGTCAACCTCGTGAGGGTCAACGTGTTCTGGGGGCTCCTCAACTGGCTCCCGATCCGACCGCTCGACGGTGGGCATCTCTTCTCGTCACTTCTCGAGAGAGTGGCTCCCAACAGGGGCGAAACCATTGCCAATGTCGTCTTCTTCGTGACTGCGGCGACCGGCCTGGTCCTCGCCATACGATTCCGGCTCCTCTTCGTGGCCTTGATCGCGGCGTGGCTTCTCTGGGGTGAGATCTCACGGATGCTGGGACCGAGCTCGCCCGCCCCCGTTCCGCGTCTCGACTTCGACGCCCCTGCGGTCGAAGAGGAGCCAGTGCTCGACGCTGAGGACGCGCCGGAAGGCGGACTGGCGGACTCAGGCGGCGAAACGCGGCCCGGCGAGCCCGACCGCTAGTTTGGTGCGCGATGGATTTCTCCTTCAGCGAGCGTGTTGAGAAGTACCGCGAAAACCTGCTCGGATTCATGGAATCCGACGTGTTCCCGGGTGAAGAGTCCTACGCCCGGCAGATGGAGGAGTCGGGTGACCCCCACCACCACCCTCAGATAGTCGAAGACTTGAAGAAGAAGGCTCGTGCCTTGGGTCTGTGGAACCTCTTTCTCCCTGACGACGAGCTGGGAGCTGGACTCGCAGTCCATGAGTACGCACCTCTTGCCGAGATCACGGGATGGAGCCCCTGGCTCGCTCCAGAGGCTCTCAACTGCTCGGCTCCCGACACGGGCAACATGGAGATCTTGCACATGTTCGGCACGCCCGATCAGAAAGAGGAGTGGCTTGCCCCCTTGTTGGATGGGGAGATCCGCTCCTGTTTCTCGATGACCGAGCCTGCTGTGGCCAGCTCTGACGCCACGAACATCGAGACGTCGATGGTGCGGGATGGCGATTCATACGTGATCAATGGGCGAAAGTGGTTCAGCTCGGGCGCAGCCTCTCCGCGCTGCAAGTTCTCGATCGTCATGGGCGTGACCAACCCGGATGGTGATCCGCACCGACGGCAATCGATGATCATCGTCCCGATGGACACCCCGGGTGTCAATATCATCAGGGAGCCCACGGTCTTCGGATATCAGGACCGAGGTGGCCATCCCGAGATCGACTTTGAAAACGTGCGTGTTCCGGCGGCGAACCTGCTTGGAGAGGAAGGAGGGGGCTTCGCCATCGCCCAGGCCCGCTTGGGGCCAGGTCGGATCCACCACTGCATGAGGGCCATAGGGGCCGCCGAGCGCTGTCTCCGTCTGATGGTGGAGCGGTCGAAGGAACGGGTTGCCTTTGGGAGGCCGCTGGCCGACCAGGGTGTGATCAGGGAGTGGATCGCCGACGCTCGCATCGAGATCGAGCAAACCAGGCTTCTCGTGCTCAAAACGGCATGGATGATCGACAGGATGGGCACCAAGGCGGCGCGAACCGAGATCGCTGCAATCAAGGTTGCCGCTCCCAGCCTCCTCACCAAGGTTGCCGATAGGGCAATCCAGTTGTTCGGTGCGGCAGGATTCACCGAGGACTTTCCCCTCGCATCCCTCTATTCGATGGGTCGCTGGCTCCAGATCGCCGACGGTCCCGACGAGGTGCACCGACGCTCGGTGGCTCGGACCGAGCTACGGAACTGAATTCTTCGCCGGTCCAAGGCGATCAATCCGTCATCCGGACGTATTGCCCGGTCCGAATCAGACACTGAAGAGCCTCACCGGGTATAGACAATCGGCCGTTGAGGACGAGAAAAATGGGAACGAATGGCTTTGATCCTGCGTTTACCTGGTTCACCTCATGATTGGGGGTCATATGATCGATTTGGAAGTGACACCGTGGCGGGAGGCCGCCGCTTGTGTCCAGGTAACACACGAAGTCTCATTCTTCCCGGAGTCTGATGATCTCGCAGGGATCTCCCGCGCCAAGGCCGTCTGCGCAACCTGTCCGGTCGCAGCCGAATGCCTGACGTGGGCGATCGAGAGCAATCAGACAGAAGGCATCTGGGGTGGCCACACCCCGAAGGAGCGCAGGACTATTCGTCGACGCTGGCTCGAAGAGGTCAAGAAGGCCTCTTAGGCTGCTTGACGGCTTCCTCCAGCCGATCCGGCCCCCGCGCTGCAGCGATATTGATGAGGGCATCACCCGGGCTGACCTGAGGGTTGAGGCTGCGTCCAATGACCCAGCCGGTCTCTGTCGCCTTGACCCCCGTCGGGCGGTAGCCGAAGGCATCCGATATCTCCGCGATCGTCTCTCCCTTCTCGACGCGATCGCCGAGCCCCGCAATGACATTGACGAGGCCCCCGCGACGTGCCCTGACCCACCGGGTTCGCCTTATGACCCTCGTCTGCGATCCCCTGGGAAGACGCTCGCTGACCATTCCCAGGGATCGCAGGCAACGCATAACGCCATTGAAACCGACTTCGATGGCGTCTTCGTCGAAGCGGTGGGCCTGTCCGGACTCGTACAGCAGCATCGTGATGCCCATAGAGGTGGCTGCCTCCCGAAGCGAACCATCTCGAAGACGTGCATGAATCGTGAACGGGGCGCCGAAAGCCTTGGCCAGCTTGAGGGTTTCCCGGTCGTCGGTGTCGGCCCGGATCTGCGGCAGATTGACCCTGTGACCCGTGGCCGTGTGACAGTCGATGCCTACGGAGCAGTGCGCAACGATCTCGGTCATGAAGAGATGAGCGAGCCGGGAAGCCGAAGATCCCCGTGTCGACCCGGGGAATGACCTGTTCAGGTCGCGCCGGTCGGGCAGATAGCGGGACTCATGGATGAAGCCGAGGGGATTGACGATGGGAACAGCGAGCACGGCACCGCGGAGGCTCTTCGCATCGAGGTGTGAGATGACCCGGCGCACGATCTCGACACCGTTGAGCTCGTCGCCGTGAATCGCTCCCGATATCCACACGTTGGGCCCTGTGCTGCGGCCGTTGATCACTGCCACGGGAAGCGATGCGGTCGATCCCGTGGAAAGAGTGGCGAACGGCAGCTCGATGCGGACTTTGCGGCCCGGGTTGACCGTCGTCTCCCCGATCGTGATCGGGTCGTTGCGTGCCTCAGCCATCAACGCGTCGCGGCGCCCGGATCTCGGCGTTCCCCTCGATGTAGTCGATGATCTCCCCGGCGATGTCCTTCTCGCTTGCCTTTTCGATGCCCTCGAGCCCGGGCGAGGAGTTGACCTCGAGGACCATCGGACCGGACTCCGATTGGATCATGTCGACACCAGCGATGGCGAGCCCCATGGTCTTGGCGGCGCGGATAGCCGTGGCACGTTCCTTGGGTGTGAGCTTGATCACGGTGGCCGTTCCGCCTGCATGGAGATTGGAGCGAAAGTCACCTGCGGCCCCCTGGCGCTTCATCGCCGCCACAACCTTGCCGTCCACGACGAAGGCCCGGATGTCTGCGCCACCGGCTTCCTTGATGAACTGCTGAACCAGGATGTTGGCGTCGAGCTGGCGGAACGCCCCGATGACCGACTCGGCGGCCTTCTTGGTCTCGGCGAGAACCACTCCGAGACCCTGGGTGCCCTCGAGGAGCTTGACTACCACCGGCGCTCCACCGACAACCTCGATGACTCCTTGGACATCTTGGGTGGAATGGGCGAAAGAGGTGGTGGGCAAGCCGACCCCGGCGCGGGAGAGCAATTGCATCGAGCGGAGCTTGTCACGTGACCGGCTGATTCCCTCCGAGCTCACGGCGGTGAAGACGTCCGCCATCTCGAATTGCCGCACGACGGCGGTCCCGTAGAACGTGTAGGTAGCGCCAATGCGCGGGATGACGGCGTCGGGCCTGACCTCCTCGTGGCGATAGAGGACCTTGGGGCGACCGCCGGTGATGTCCATGTAGCAGCGCAGGTAATCGACGACCACGGCCTCATGGCCGCGTTCGATGGCGGCCTCCTTGAGGCGCTTCGTCGAGTAGAGGGATGAGCTACGGGAGAGGATTGCGATCTTCATTTGGCCCTGGGCTCCGGTTTGGGCCCCAGGTAGCTCCTTCCCGGGTTGACGACGAACTTCCCACGTAGGGTGCGACGCCCGATCAGCATACGAAATGTCATCTCGTCGCGCTCTGTCAGGTTGATCAGCGCCCTGATCGGAACACCGTTCACAACTACCGCCGTCGAAATCACCGGGCGCAGCTCGCTCCGGCCACCCGGGTTCTTCACCTTCCGTTCCATCACGATGGGAGCCTCACAGGTCACCGATTGGCTCTTGGAGCGCTTTCTCGGATGTATGTCGAAGCGGATGTAGGGGACACCATCCTTCTCGAATCGCTTCTGGTTGAACGCATGTAGCGAGGAGCTGTCTGCGCCGGTATCGACTTTTGCCTGGATCGCAGGGACGCCGAGCTCGGGGAGAGCCACCCACTCTCGCCAGCCGATCTCTGTTGGCTTCTTCCTCTTCATGCGGGCACGACTGTATACGGCACAGGGAGAGGGCCATCTCGCAGCCGGCCACTAGTTTGGGCGCATGCACCGTGGCCCGAGGACCAAGAAGAAGCTGCCGGCATGGCTCGTGGGTCTGCTCATCGCCATCGTGGTCTTCGCCGTCGTCCTCGTCGTCGCCAATCTCCTCGGATACGGAGACGACCCCGCGATCGGGGCCCTGGCCGCTTCATCGGTGGGCTGAGGTGGAGCTGCCCGCCTCGCAACTGGCAAAGCGGCAGCGCGGCGCCCTGACCCTGATCTCCTTCAGTCAGTTGCTCGCTTTGAGTCTCTGGTTCAGTGCGACGGCGGTGTCGAGCCAACTCGTATCGGAGTGGTCGCTCACACCTGGAGGCGAGGCCGGGCTCACGCTCGCGGTTCAGATCGGCTTCGTGTCGGGTGCCCTCGCTCTGGCGATCCTCAACATCGCCGACATCTTCCCGAGTAGGCGCATATTCCTCGTGAGCTCGCTGATTGGCGCTTCGGCGAATCTCGTCCTGCTCTCGGTGACGCCGGACACCAGCTATGTCGCGTTCGCCATGAGATTCTTGACGGGGGCCGCCCTCGCCGGTGTCTATCCGTCTGGCCTCAAGGTGATGTCTGGTTGGTTTCGCGAGGGCCGCGGGCTGGCTCTCGGCGTCCTGGTGGGAGCGCTGACGGTGGGCTCGGCGTCTCCCCACCTCGTGAGCGGTCTCGGGCTCGATTGGCAAGGTGTCGTGGTGGCCTCGTCGGTCCTTGCAGTGATCGCCGGCCTGTTGATGTCACGCATCGCCGACGGGCCGTTTGAGGTGCCGCTACAGCCCTTCCGTTGGGATCAGGTGGCCTCGGTCGTGAGGAATCGCGGCGTCCGTCTCAGCACCTACGGCTACCTCGGGCACATGTGGGAGCTATATGCCATGTGGACCTGGGTCGCCGCCTTCCTCGCCGCATCGGCTGTCCAACACGGGAGTAGCTATGGGTCGGTCTCGGTGCTCACCTTCGTCATCATCGCTTCCGGATTCTTCTCTTCGGCGTGGGCGGGGTCACTGGCCGATCGCTTCGGGCGAACGGGGATAGCGGGTGGTGCGATGGTCATCTCGGGCGCCTGTGCGGCCGCAACCCCATTGGTCTTCGGAGCCAGCCCCTGGGTGGTGGTCCCCCTGCTCATCGTCTGGGGTTTGACCGTGGTCGCCGACAGCGCCCAGTTTTCCGCGATGGTCACCGAGACTGCCGGGGATCACATCCGCGGCACGGCGCTCACATTGCAGACTGCCGTAGGCTTCCTCCTGACCCTCGTGACGATTCGCGGTGTGCCGATCATCGCGGACGCTCTGACGTGGCGTTGGGCCTTCCCGATTCTCGCCATCGGCCCAGCTTTGGGCGTCATAGCGATGAGGCGGTTGCGCAGGTCCGGGCTGCTTCCGGTCAGGACCGCCTGACGCAGCTATTGCGGGATTGGGTTCCCGTTGCAGTCGATACCGTCGGCGGGCCGGTACAGGGCGAAGAACGTGTCGATCACTGATGTGCCATCGGAGTAGACGCGCTCCCTATCGGTCTCCACGTATGTGCACTGGCCGCGTCGGGAAGAGCGAGTGGCGACCTGTTCCACATCGATGCTCTTGGTGGAATACATGCTGACGGTTATGGAAGTGGGCGTGTACGACGTCCAGATCAGGACCGGGTATTCAGTTGTGTTCTCGAACACCAGGTCGGGAGCGGGGTTGGAGATGGTTGCCTCCCGGCCGTATGGGTAGCGGGAGAAATAGAGCGAGTGGGCCTGATACTCCAGGAAGTCGAGGCCGGCGAAGTATGCCGCATTGAAGATTGTCGTGGCGAACTGCGAGACACCGCCTCCCACCTCCGGTGTCAGGTGCCCGGCTCTTATGGCGCCGGCGGCCACGAACCCTTTCTCCCTGGTCCGCGGTCCTACGTAGTCGTTCAGCGACAAAACCTCGCCGGGCGCCATGTAGTACCCCCTGACGATGTCTGCCATGCGCTGAATGTTGATCACACGGTTTTCGCAGCAACTGTGCGGGGTTGTGAACGTCGAAACCTGCTCGACGATCAGGCTGCCGTCGTACCAGGCGATGACTTCGGGGTCGTCTTGGGGCCGGGTTGTCAGGGCAAATGGGCCGGCGCGGCCGTCGAGGATCGCGCTGCCGATCTTCTCGGCAGTATCGGTAGAACAGCACACCTGGGGCGGCGTGCCGGGCTCGAGCACGGTGACCTCTTCACCGCTCACTTCGAACGTCGGATCCACCTCCTCGCCGATCGGGCCTCTGAACACTTCCTCGATCTCTTGCTGGAAGCCCTCGAGGTCGAAGCTCACCTCCATCCCTGCGGGCTCAACGGCGAGGCGCAAGTTGCGTCGAATGGCGGCAGGTGCCATCTGTCTGATGACCCCGCCGATGGTGAGCCGGACGCCCGAGCTCGTGACCTCGTTCAGGTCATCGATCCTGGCCTGTGCCTCGACATCGGTGACCTGCGTCGGGAGTACCGAGGCGGGAGCTTCGAGCGTCAACTCATCTGTGAGTGGGTCGAGGTCGGCGAGTTGGGAGACCATGCTCTCGAAGTCGGCTTCTGAGCCTGGCTCCCCGGGAATGAGCTCGAGCCGCCACTCGTCGTTGATCATCATCCCCGGCTCGACCGGATCGCTGAACGTCAGATCTGGCATCGCAGCTAGGGCTGTTGCCGCGGCATCGGGGTCGAAGGCGATCGGCTCCTGCACCGTCATCGTCGAGCCCATCGTCGCCACCCAGGTGGTGAACTGATCGACCGGGCCGCCCGTGTGGCGGGCCGCCATCAAGCGGTCGATTGCCAACTCCGTGTCGTAGTCGAAGCCGATGTCGCGGAGGGCGACCGCAATCTCGCCAAGGGGCGTGTCGATCGCCAGGCTGGAGCTGAGCACCTGATCTGCGCGGATCGCGACGAAAGCGCGTACCTCGCCCTCGCTCTTGCCGTCCATTCTCTCACCGGCGAACTCGACGTTGCCGGCCACGGTGTCGCCCTGTGCGGTCAGGTGGTCGAACCATGCGTAGGAGCTGGCCCCCAGCGAAATCGCCAGGGCGAGGCCGATGTAGAGGAGAGGCGAACGGAGGGATAGGTACTTGGACAAGACCGATGACATGTTATGTCCGATGTGGCCATTTGCTGTATTGGGATGCGTCCCATCGTCGTATCGGGAAGATTGTCACCGTGGGGACTGTTGGCTTGGATGCCATGAAGCGAGCTGATCAGCAACACCTCGCCTGGCTGGCTCGTTCGTTCGGGCGTCAGGATTATCTGCCCCTGAGCAGCGCCGACCTCGGTGTTCTGGCTCCGGTGGCTGAAGTGCTCTCCCGTTATCCCGGGACACATCTGTTCAAGGAGGGTGAGCCGGCGCAGGCCGCCTATCTCGTGGAGTCAGGAGAAGTCGACATCTATCGCGGTGAGGGCGCGAACCGAAGAGTCGTGTCCCGAGTGGGCGCGGGCTCGATGCTCGGAGACATCGCGATGTTCCAGAGCCGCAACTACATGTCGTCCGCACAAGCAGTGACTCGCGTGAGGGTCTTTCGGTTCGAACGCGATCGCATCCTGCCGCTGCTGGGTCAGCACCCGGCGATCTGTATGCGGTGGCTCGTGGCCGGCCTGTCCCAGTTGGAAGAGACACAGCGGCGCGTCATCGGCCTGATGCACAAGACGGTCCTCGGCCAGGTGTCAGACCTCCTGCTCGAGGAGGCGGACGACCATGGCGAGATCTACCTCTCGCAGTCGACGATCGCAACTCTTCTCGGTGTGAGCCGTCAGTCGGTGAACGAGGCACTTGGCCGTCTCCGCGACCAGAAGGTGGTCGAGACCGGTTACCGCCACATTCGGGTTCTCGACAGCGCACGGCTTCGCGTTGTCGCCGACAGCTGAGAGAGACCCTTGACTCAAAACGTCGTCCTCGGATAGGATGGGGTGTGGTCTTTGGACCGGGCTTCGCCGAATCGGGCACCCGTTTCGGTGGGGTCTTACAACTGAAGTTTTCGATTGGAGTCATGCTGACGCGTCTGTTAGCATGACTATTTCTGCGTTACCGACACCCGATCCGCATTTCCAAGGAGGCACCTCTTGGCTTCGCGCGTGGCTGAGCGCTTCTCTTTCGGGAAGATCCCCGAAGTTTTGCCGCTACCCGACCTACTTGCTGTTCAACACGAGTCTTTCCAGTGGTTTCTCGACGAGGGCCTCAAAGAGATTTTCGCCGAGATCAGTCCCATTGAAGATTTCACGGGCTCCCTTGCCCTCGAACTGACCGACCATCGCTTCGGCGAGCCGTTGATGGAGCTCGAAGAGGCCAAGGAGCGCGACGCCAACTACGCACAGCCGCTCTACGTCACCGCCCGCTTCATGAACAAGGGCACCGGCGAGATCAAGGAGCAGCAGGTCTTCCTCGGTGACTTCCCGATCATGACCGACAAGGGCGTGTTCATAATCAACGGGACCGAGAGGGTCATCGTGTCTCAGCTCGTGCGCTCGCCCGGTATCTACTTCGACGTCTCCCCTGACAAGACTTCTGACAAGGACATCTACTCGGCGAAGATCATCCCTGGTCGTGGGGCGTGGCTCGAGTTCGACACGGACAAGAAGGACACGATCGGAGTACGCGTCGATCGCAAGCGCCGCCAGTACGTCAGCTCCTTCCTCAAGGCTCTCGGGGTCGTCGAGACCGACGAAGAGATCCTCGAGCTGTTCGACGGTGCCGAGTCGATAAGAAACACTCTCGAGAAGGACACCAACGCGACGAAGGAAGAGGCCCTCCTCGACCTGTACCGCAAGCTCCGGCCGGGCGAGCCGACGACGGTTGAGTCCGCCCGCGGCCTCATCCAGACGATGTTCCGCAATCCGAAGCGCTACGACCTCACCAGGGTCGGCCGATACAAGGTGGGCCAGAAGTTCCGTGAGGACCATCCCGATGACTATCGGGCCGAGGGCCTGCAGTTGCTCCGCGACGAAGACATCGTCGACGCCATCAAGTATCTGGTCGCCCTTCACGCCGGTGAGTCGACGATCACAACCCACCTCGGCAATGAGATAAGCGTCTTCACCGACGACATCGATCACTTTGGAAACCGGCGAATTCGCACCGTGGGAGAGCTGGTGCAGAATCAGGTTCGGGTCGGCCTGGCCCGCCTAGAGCGGGTGGTGCGCGAGCGCATGACCACTCAGGACCCCGATGCGATCACGCCCCAGTCGTTGATCAACATCCGTCCGGTCACCGCTGCCATCAAGGAGTTCTTCGGGACAAGCCAGCTGAGCCAGTTCATGGACCAGCCCAACCCCCTGGCGGGTCTCACCCATCGGCGCCGTCTCTCGGCTCTGGGCCCGGGTGGCCTCTCCAGGGAGCGCGCCGGGTTCGAGGTTCGTGACGTTCACTCCTCTCACTATGGGCGCATGTGCCCGATCGAGACGCCCGAGGGGCCGAACATCGGTTTGATCGGCTCACTCGCCTCATATGCGCGCGTCAACGAGTTCGGCTTCATCGAGACTCCCTACCGCAAGGTCGAAAAGGGTGTCGTTACGGAGAAGGTCGACTACCTGACTGCGACCGAAGAGGAGCGCTACATCATCGCCCAGGCCAACGCACCGCTCAAAGAGGACGGCTCGTTCCTCAACGAGCGCGTGCTCGTTCGTCGTGCCGGCGGTGAAGTGGAGAACGCTCCTTCGAAAGACGTCGACTACATGGACGTGTCTCCGAAGCAGATCGTGTCGGTCTCCACATCACTCATCCCGTTCCTCGAGCACGACGACGCCAACCGCGCCCTGATGGGCTCGAACATGCAGCGTCAGGCCGTGCCATTGCTGACGGCCGATGCCCCTCTGGTCGGAACCGGAGTCGAGGGTCGTGCCGCACAGGACTCGGGCGACATGGTCATTTCGACCGTCGATGGCGAAGTCGTAGAGCTCACCGGTGACGAGATCGTCGTCAAGGAGAAGGGCACCAACAAGAAGCACACATTCCGACTCGACAAGTTCCGTCGCTCGAATCAGGGGACGTGCATGAATCACAAGCCTCTGGTGCGTGAGGGCGACAAGGTCAAGGCGGGCGATGTCCTCGCCGACGGTCCTTCGACCCACGACGGCGAGCTTGCTCTCGGCCGGAACCTGCTCGTGGCGTTCATGCCGTGGCAGGGCCACAACTACGAGGACGCCATCATCATCTCGGAGCGACTCGTCAAAGACGACGTGCTCACGTCGATTCACATCGAGGAGCACGAGCTGGACGCCCGGGACACCAAGCTGGGTGCCGAGGAGATCACGCGGGACATCCCCAATGTCCCTGAGGAGGTCCTCGCCAACCTGGACGAGGAAGGAATCATCCGGGTGGGTGCCGAGGTCGGCCCCGGCGACTACCTCGTCGGAAAGGTCACGCCCAAGGGTGAGACCGAGCTGACTCCCGAGGAGCGCCTGCTGCGCGCCATATTCGGTGAGAAGGCGAGAGAGGTGCGCGACACGTCACTGAAGGTCCCTCACGGCGAGACCGGAAAAGTCATCGGAGTCAAGGTGTTCCGCCGGTCGGAGGGCTTCGACCTGCCACCTGGCGTGAACGAGCTGGTGCGTATCTACGTGGCCCACCAGCGGAAGATCTCCGAAGGCGACAAACTCGCCGGCCGTCACGGAAACAAGGGTGTGATCTCGAAGGTCCTCCCCGAGGAGGAAATGCCGTTCCTCGCCGACGGTACGCCCGTCGACATCATCCTTTCCCCGCTCGGGGTGCCGAGCCGGATGAACCTGGGTCAGATTCTCGAGACCCATCTCGGTTGGGCGGCCGCACAGGGCTGGGAGCCCTTCAAGGGAGACAGCCCAGCCGGCGCCGGCGCAGAGCCGTGGACCAAGATCGCCACGCCGGTCTTCGACGGTGCCCGTGAGAACGAGATCATGGAAGTGATCGAGCACGCCCGCCCCAATCGGGACGGTGTGCAGCTGGTTCAGCACGACGGGAAGGCAATTCTCTACGACGGCCGAACTGGTGAGCCTTTCGACACATCGATCACGGTCGGGTACATCTACATGTTGAAGCTGGTTCACCTCGTCGACGAGAAGATCCACGCTCGCTCGACCGGTCCTTACAGCATGATCACCCAGCAGCCACTTGGTGGAAAGGCGCAGTTCGGTGGTCAGAGATTCGGTGAGATGGAGGTCTGGGCACTGGAGGCATACGGCGCCGCCTACGCGCTCCAGGAGCTGCTGACCATCAAGTCGGACGACGTCCAGGGACGGGTCAAGGTCTACGAAGCAATAGTCAAGGGTGACAACATCCCGGAGCCGGGTATTCCCGAGTCCTTCCGGGTCCTCATCAAGGAGATGCAGAGCCTTTGCCTCAACGTCGAGATGCTCTCGGCAGGTGAGGAAGTGGAGCTCCGTGAGCTCGAAGAGGACAGCTACCGCTCGGTGGAGTCACTGGGTATCGATTTGAGCCGGCCGGAGCGGCCGGATTCCGAGTGAATCGAACGCTCGCACGGCGACGACAGATAACGCATTACGGACAAGGGATTCATGGCGCAGCAACTATTCGATGAACTGAAGATCGGCCTCGCGTCCAGCGACCAGATTCGCACCTGGTCTTACGGAGAGGTCAAGAAGCCGGAGACAATCAACTATCGGACGCTCCGTCCTGAGAAGGAAGGCCTGTTCGATGAGCGCATCTTCGGTCCCCAGCGGGACTGGGAGTGCTACTGCGGCAAGTACAAGAGGATCCGATACAAGGGGATCATCTGTGAGCGGTGTGGTGTAGAGGTCACCCGGTCCAAGGTCCGGCGTGAGCGGATGGGTCACATCGAGCTCGCCGCCCCTGTCACCCATATCTGGTTCTTCAAAGGTGTTCCCAGCCGTCTCGGCTACCTGCTCGACATGTCGCCGAAGCAACTGGAGAAGGTCATCTACTTTGCGGCCTACATCATCACCAGTGTCGACGACGAAAAGCGTCAGAAGGACCTTCCCGAGCTCGAGGCCGCCCGCGACGACGAGATCAAGGTGATCAAGGCCGAGTTCGAAGAGTGGAACGAGGTTCGCCTCGAGGCCCTCGAAGACGAGCTCGAGCGCATGGAGGAAGGTGGAGCCAAGAGCCAGGAGATCAACGCCCGGCGCAAGGAAGTCGAGAAAGAGATCAAAGAGCGCGAGGAGCGGACCAATCGCGAGGTCGAACTCGTCGAGGACGCCTTCGACACCTTCCGCACTTTCAAGCCGAAAGACCTGGTGGAGTCGGAGCAGCTGTGGCGTGAGATCTACTTCCGCTACGACGACTACTTCTCCGGTGGCATGGGCGCGGAGGCCGTCAAGGAGCTCCTCATCAACCTCGATCTCGACGCTGAGATGGAGCTGTTGAACGAGAACCTCGATGCGCGCTCGGCCCAGAAGCGTCAGCGCGCCACGCAGCGGATGAAGGTCGTCAAGCCTTTCTGGGAAGGTCAGAACCGTCCCGAGGACATGATCCTGGAGACGGTCCCTGTGATCCCGCCCGATCTGAGGCCGATGGTCCAGCTCGACGGTGGCCGCTTCGCCACGTCCGACTTGAACGATCTGTACCGCCGGGTTATCAACCGCAACAACAGGCTGAAGAGGCTCCTCGATCTTGGTGCACCTGAGATCATCGTCAACAACGAGAAGAGGATGCTTCAGGAGGCCGTCGACGCTCTGTTCGACAACGGTCGTCGCGGCCGGGCGGTTACCGGCCCGGGCAACAGAGCCCTGAAGTCGCTTTCCGACATGCTCAAGGGAAAGCAGGGTCGATTCCGTCAGAACCTCCTCGGAAAGCGAGTCGATTACTCCGGTCGTTCGGTCATCGTCGTAGGCCCCCAGCTCAAGCTGCATCAGTGCGGTCTGCCCAAGATCATGGCGCTCGAGTTGTTCAAGCCCTTCGTCATGAAGCGGCTGGTCGACCTCGGTCTCGCTCAGAACATCAAAGCCGCCAAGCGGATGGTCGAGAGACAGCGCCCGCAGGTCTGGGACGTTCTCTCCGAGGTGATCCAGGAGCATCCGGTTCTCCTCAACCGTGCTCCCACCCTGCACAGGCTGGGCATTCAGGCTTTCGAGCCGGTGCTCGTGGAGGGCAAGGCGATCCAGATCCACCCGATGGTGTGTGAGGCGTTCAACGCCGACTTCGATGGTGACCAGATGGCCGTCCACCTGCCGCTCTCATCTGAGGCACAGGCCGAGGCGCGCATTCTGATGCTGTCCTCGAACAACGTGCTCTCGCCCGCTTCGGGCCGACCCATAGTCACTCCCGGCCAGGACATGGTCATCGGGGTGTTCTATCTGTCCGAGTTCGTCGAGGATGGGCTTGGTGCCGGTCGTCGCTTCGCCGATGTCGACGAGGCCATGATGGCCTATGAGCTCGGCGAATTGGCCTTGCATGCTCCGATCAAGATCCGCCTGGGAGAGTTGGCCGGGACGCCCGAGCGACACGCCGAGCTGAAGTCGACGCTCGGCGAGCTGATCAGCGAAGAGCCTCTCGACCCGAACGCATTGAGCGAGACCACTCTCGGTCGGACGATCCTCAACGGGGCATTCCCTGCGGACTTCCCGTTCATCGATGCGCGAGTGATCAAGTCCGACATCAGGAAGCTGATCGAGACGGTCATCGAGCTCTACCCGCGTTCCCAGGTCGCTGAGACACTGGATGCGATCAAGGATCTCGGTTTCCTCTACTCGACCAAGGCAGGTCTTTCGATCGGCCTCGAGGACGTTCGCACGCCGGGTGACAAGGCACAGATCCTCTCGGAGTACGAAGCTCGCGCCGAGAAGGTCCAGGGCTTGTTCCAGAAGGGTGTCGTGACCGACGAGGAGCGCCGCCAGGAGCTGATCGAGATCTGGACCGAGGCGACCGAGAAGGTCACAGACGCCATGAAGGCGGGCCTCAAGTCGGAGCAGTTCAACGCTCTCGACATGATGGTCGGCTCCGGTGCCCGCGGAAACATGATGCAGGTGCGTCAGATCGCAGGAATGCGTGGCCTGGTCGCCAACCCCAAGGGAGACATCATCCCGAGGCCCATCATCTCCAACTTCCGGGAAGGGCTCTCGGTTCTCGAGTACTTCATCTCCACCCACGGTGCGAGGAAGGGTCTCGCCGACACCGCCCTCCGCACGGCCGACTCCGGTTATCTCACCAGGCGTCTCGTCGACGTCTCCCAGGAGATGATCGTTCTCGAGGAGGACTGCGGCACGGACAAGGGCATCACCATCCAGGTGGTGGACGCCCGTGGCGCCAAGATCCGCAACCTCCGTTCCCGACTCTACGGTCGGGTGCTCGCCGACGACTTGAAAGAGGAGACGGACAAGGGTGGCTACGCCCTGGTGGCGACGCTGGACGATGAGAAACTCCGCGAGGGAACACTCATCGGCACGCATGAACTGCATGCCATCGAAGTCGCCAACGTCGAGGCGGTCCGGGTCCGCTCTCCGCTGACCTGTGACACCCGGAACGGCGTTTGCCAGACTTGCTACGGCCTCTCGTTGGCCACCGGCCGCGTGGTCGAGCTCGGCGAGGCGGTCGGGATCATGGCCGCCCAGTCGATCGGTGAGCCCGGTACCCAGTTGACAATGCGTACCTTCCACACCGGTGGTGTGGCCGGAGACGACATCACGCATGGTCTGCCTCGGGTCGTTGAGCTGTTCGAGGCTCGCACCCCCAAGGGGAAGGCTGTCATGTCCGAGATCAAGGGCGTCGTCAAGCTCGTCGATGACGAGGACGGTCGCCGGATCGTGGTTAGCGACGGCAAGGACGAGGAGATCGAGTACAAGATCTCCCGAAAGACCAAGCTCCGCATCGGGATCTCCGATGGCTCCGAGGTGGACGCAGGCACTCAGCTGACCGATGGAAACCTCGATCCCAAGGAGGTCCTCGAGATCCGGGGAGTCAGGGCTGCGCAGCAGTACCTGGTCGACCAGGTACAGGAGGTCTACAAGTCGCAGGGTGTGGAGATCCACGACAAGCACATCGAGATGGTCGTCCGTCAGATGCTGCGACGGGTGTTCGTCATCTCGCCGAACGACTCCGACTTCCTGCCTGCTGCCTTGATCGACGATCAGACGTTCCGGGACACCAACAAGAGCCTGGTTGCCGATGGCAAGCAGCCCGCACAGGGGCGGCCCCAGCTGATGGGGATCACGAAAGCCTCGCTGGCGACGGACTCATGGCTTTCGGCGGCATCGTTCCAGGAGACCACGAAGGTCCTCACCAACGCTGCGATCGAGAGCCGATCCGACTTCATGAGAGGTCTCAAAGAGAACGTCATCATCGGGAAGCTCATCCCGGCCGGGACAGGAGCCCAGCAGTATCAGGCGCTCCAGCCGACACTGCCAGGTGCCACCACGGTCGAGAGCCTCGGCTTCCTCGGCGAGGGCGGGGGCGGCGGCGGCGATGGCGACGAGGGCCTACCGGAGAACCCGGCAGAGTGGCTCGCCAGCATCGGTGGCTCGTTCTCGGCTGACGGCGAGGAAAAGACGGAAGAAGAAGAGTGAGGTGGGCGCCTCCGAGCGAGGCGCTCCCCACTTCCAAGAAATCTGCGCGACCGATTTGGTACGCGCGCCGACAGAGTCATAGAATCTATTTGGTTCGGGCCCTCCCTCCGGTGGAGGAATCAGCCCAAACAGCCGGGCACTCGCTGCCTGGCACGCAAAGTTTCACGACAGGAACGGTGTTTCGGGTGCGCCCACGCCGATTCCTCGCGTAAGGAGAAGCATGCCGACAATGGAGCAACTTGTCCGTCAGGGCAGGAAGCCGAAGACCAAGAAAGTGAAGACCGCCGGTCTCGGTGGCGCTCCACAGCGCCGCGGCGTCTGCACTCGCGTCTACACCGTCACGCCCAAGAAGCCGAACTCGGCTCTTCGCAAGGTTTGCCGTGTTCGGTTGAGCAACGGCATGGAAGTGACCGCCTACATCCCCGGCGAAGGTCACAACCTGCAGGAGCACAGCATGGTGCTGGTGCGAGGTGGTCGTGTCCGCGACCTCCCCGGTGTTCGCTACAAAGTCGTTCGCGGCGCTCTCGACGCGGCCGGTGTCAATGATCGGAAGCAAGCCCGGTCCCGCTACGGATCGAAGAAGGATTCCTGATGCGAAGGGCACCAGCTCAGAAGCGAGATATCGCACCGGACCCGGTATTCCGCAGCGTCCTGGTCAGCAAGGTCATCAACAAGGTCTTGCTGAAGGGGAAGAAGGGTGTCGCCAGAGGCATCGTCTACGAAGCCCTGGAGACCGTCGAGAAGCGGACCGGCCAGGACCCGAGCATCGTGCTCAAGCGAGCAGTCGACAACATTCGTCCGCAGCTCGAGGTTCGATCCCGCCGAGTCGGTGGCTCGAACTACCAGGTGCCTATCGAGGTTCCGCCACGCAGGCAGGAGACGCTTGCGGTGCGCTGGCTGGTGGGATTTGCCCGCAGGCGACGCGAGCCCACGATGGCGCTTCGTCTCGCCAACGAGATCCTTGACGCCTCCAACAACGGAGGTGCCGCGGTGAAGCGCAAGGAAGATGTCCACAAGATGGCGGAGTCGAACAAAGCCTTCGCCCACTACCGCTGGTAGTACAGAAAACTTAGACCCGGAACGTTCCGACAGGCGGGCTCCCCCTTCCGAAGGGAGTCCGAACCGCCGGACGAGGGACGTTTCACAACCACATAACGAGTCGGAGTAATAGAGAACTAGAAATGAGCAACGGAAACGCGCTGTCGCATCTGCGGGAGGTCCCGCTGAGCCGTACCCGAAACATCGGGATCATGGCCCATATCGACGCGGGCAAAACCACTCTGACCGAGCGCATCCTCTATTACACCGGCCGCAACTACAAGATCGGTGAAGTCCACGAGGGTGCCGCCACGATGGACTGGATGGAGCAGGAGCAGGAGCGCGGCATCACCATCACGTCCGCCGCTACGACCTGCGTCTGGCATGACCACTGGATCAACATCATCGACACCCCTGGCCACGTCGACTTCACGGTCGAAGTAGAACGTGCTCTTCGCGTCCTCGATGGTGCCGTTGCCGTGTTCGACGGCGTCGCCGGCGTAGAGCCGCAGTCGGAGACGGTCTGGCGCCAGGCCGATCGATACGGCGTTCCCAGGATCTGTTTCATCAACAAGCTCGACCGCACCGGTGCCGATTTCTACTTCGACGTTCAGTCGATCATCGACCGCCTCGGTGCGAAACCGCTCGTCATGCAGCTCCCCATCGGCCGCGAGGCCGATTTTCTCGGTGTCGTCGACCTCGTCGAGATGCAGGCCCACATCTGGAAGGGCGACGACGGCAAGCTCTGGGACACCGCAGAGATCCCGGCCGACCTCAAGGACAAGGCCGCCGAGTACCGCGAGCACTTGCTCGAGACCGTCGCCGAGACCTCCGAGGAGCTCTTGGAGTCATATCTGGAGAACGGCGACCTCACATCCGATGAGATCAAGAAGGGCGTCCGCGCCGGCACACTGGCCCGGGACTTCACTCCTGTCTTTTGCGGGTCGGCGTTCAAGAACAAGGGTGTTCAGCTCGGCGTTCAAGAACAAGGGTGTTCAGCTCCTGCTGGACGCCATCGTTGCCTACCTGCCGAGCCCGGTAGACCTGCCACCGATCAAAGGCTTCAAGCCCGGTGACGAAGAGGTCGTCATGGCGCGTCCGGCCGACGACACCGCCCCCTTCTCGGCTCTCGCTTTCAAGATCATGACCGACCCCCATGTCGGGAAGCTCACATACTTTCGCGTCTACTCGGGGCATGCCTCGAAGGGTGACACGCTTCTCAACACGGCCACGGGCAAGAAGGAGCGCATCGGTCGCATCCTTCGGATGCACGCCAACAGCCGGGAGGACATCGACGACGTCTTCTCCGGCGACATCGTGGCCGGCATCGGCTTCAAGAACACGACGACCGGTGACACGCTGTCCGATGACAGCGACCCGATTCAACTCGAGTCGATGGAGTTCCCCGCACCGGTGATCTCCGTGGCAATCGAGCCGAAGACCAAGACTGACGAGGAGAAGCTCTCCGAGTCATTGCACCGCCTCGCCGAGGAGGACCCGACGTTTCTGGTCCGCACGGATGAGGAGACCGGCCAGACAATCATCTCCGGCATGGGCGAGCTCCACCTGGAGGTGCTCGTCGACAGGCTGCTGCGGGAATTCAAGGTCGATGCATCGGTGGGTAAGCCACAAGTCGCCTACAGGGAGACCATCCGACGCGCGGTGGAGAAGGTGAGCTACAAGCACGTCAAGCAGACCGGTGGTAAGGGTCAGTACGGCCATGTCGTGATCGACCTGGAGCCGACCGGCCCGGGCGGCGGCTATGAGTTCGTCGACAAGATCACCGGAGGCCGCATTCCCAAGGAGTACATCCCCTCGGTGGATGCCGGAATCGAGGAAGCCCTCGACCAGGGAATCCTCGCCGGATACCCGCTCGTAGATGTGCGGGCCGTGCTCCAGGACGGGTCGTACCACGACGTGGACTCATCGGAGATGGCCTTCAAGATCGCTGGTTCGATCGCTTTCCAGGAGGCGGCGCGCAAGGCCGGCGTCAAGCTGCTGGAGCCCGTCATGGACGTGGAGGTCACCACACCCGAGGACTACATGGGCGACGTCATCGGCGACCTCAACGCCCGGCGCGGCAAGGTCGAGGGCATGACACAGCGTGGCAACAGCCAGGTGATCAAAGCGCAGGTTCCGATGTCTGAGATGTTCGGGTACGCCACTGACCTGCGTTCCAAGACACAGGGGCGTGCCACCTACTCGATGCAATTCAACTCATATCAGGACGTACCGGAGTCGATCGCCACCGAGATCGTGGCGGCTCGACGTGGAGAAGCTTAGGAACAAGGAAGGAAACGAGGATGGCTAAGGCGAAGTTTGAGCGGACGAAGCCGCATGTGAATGTGGGGACGATGGGTCATATTGATCATGGGAAGACGACGTTGACGGCTGCGATTACGCGGGTGTTGGCGGAGCGTGTTGGTGGGGCGAACACGATGACTGAGTTTGACATGATTGATAAGGCTCCTGAGGAGCGTGAGCGGGGGATCACGATTCAGATTGCTCATGTGGAGTATGAGACGGAGGCTCGTCATTACGCGCATGTGGATATGCCTGGTCATGCGGATTACATCAAGAACATGATTACGGGTGCGGCTCAGGTTGATGGGGCGATTCTGGTGGTTAGTGCTGCTGATGGTCCGATGCCGCAGACTCGTGAGCATGTGTTGTTGGCTCGTCAGGTTGGGGTTCCTTCGATTGTTGTCTTTTTGAACAAGGTTGACATGGTTGATGATGAGGAGCTTTTGGATCTGGTGGAGTTGGAGGTTCGGGATCTTCTTACTGAGTATGAGTTTCCTGGGGATGATGTTCCTGTGGTCCGGGGTTCTGCTTTGCAGGCTTTGGGTGGGGATGAGGCTGCTTCTGATCAGATCATGGAGTTGATGGGTCAGGTCGATTCCTTTATTCCTGATCCGGATCGGGATACTGAGAAGCCTTTCTTGATGTCGATTGAGGACGTGTTTTCGATTACTGGTCGGGGGACTGTGGTGACTGGTCGTATCGAGCAGGGTGTTCTCAAGGTGAATGAGGAAGTTGAGATTGTTGGGATCAAGGACACTCAGAAGACGGTGGCTACGGGTATTGAGATGTTCCGTAAGTTGTTGGATGAGGGTCGTGCTGGTGACAACGTAGGTGTGTTGTTGCGGGGTATTGGTAAGGATGATGTGGAGCGGGGCCAGGTTTTGGCTAAGCCTGGGTCGATTACTCCGCATACTGATTTTGAGGCTCAGGTTTATGTGTTGACCAAGGAGGAGGGTGGGCGTCATAACCCGTTTTTCCCTGGTTATCGGCCTCAGTTTTATTTCCGGACTACTGATGTGACCGGGTCGATCCAGTTGCCTGAGGGCACTCAGATGGTGATGCCTGGGGATAACACGGAGATGACGGTGGAGTTGATTGCTCCGATCGCTATGGATGAGGGTCTCCGGTTTGCTATCCGTGAGGGTGGCCGGACTGTGGGCGCTGGCCGTGTCACCAAGATCCTCAAGTAGGTATTGATGGCTGACTCCCAGAAGATCCGGATCCGACTCAAGGCTTACGACCACAACGTGGTCGATGAGTCGTCGAAGAAGATCACCGAGACCGTGGTGCGAACCCAGGCCAAGATCAAGGGCCCGATTCCCCTCCCGACGGAGATCCACAGGTACTGCGTGATCCGTGGTCCGCACGTTGACAAAGACTCCCGTGAGCACTTCGAGATGCGCATTCACAAGCGGCTCATCGACATCCTCGAGCCGACACCGAAGACGGTGGACTCGCTGATGCGCCTCGAGCTGCCTGCGGGCGTAGAGGTGGAAATCAAGCTATGAACACGATCATCGGACGAAAGCTGGGCATGACCCAGGTCTTCGATGACGAGGCGCGGGCCGTCCCCGTCACCGTCATCAAGGCCGGGCCCTGCTTCGTCGTCCAAGTGAAGACGCTGAAGGCCGATGGCTACAACGCCATCCAGCTCGCCTTCGGTGAGGTCAAGGCCTCGAAGGTCAACAAGCCCGCAGCGGGCCACTTTGCGAAAGCCGGCGTCGCTCCGGCCGAGACCCTCGTGGAAGTGCGCGTCGATGACCCGGCCGAATACCAGTTGGGCCAGGAGCTCAAGATCGGTGATGTCTTCCAGGCCGGTTCCCGTGCCGATGTCTCCGGGGTTTCCAAGGGAAAAGGATTCGCCGGTGTCATCAAGCGTCACAACTTCTCCGGTCAGGGCGCCTCGCACGGAAACCACAAGAAGCACCGTGCTCCCGGCTCCATCGGCGCCTGCGCGACTCCTGCGCGTGTCTTCAAGGGCATGCGCATGGCCGGCCGCATGGGTGGTGAGCAGGTGACAACCCTGAATCTCCATGTTGTCGGGGTCGACACCGAGCGCGATCTGCTTCTGCTGGAAGGCTCCGTTCCCGGGCCCAAAGGCTCCGTCGTGTTGGTTCGAGAGGCGGTGAAGGCTCGTGCCTGAGATCAAAGCTCCATTGTTCGGATCTGACGGCAAGTCGAAGGGAGATATCTCACTCGACGCTGAGATTTTCGGGATCGAGCCGAACCTCCCGGTGCTTCACCAGGTGGTGACCGCTCAACTTGCTGCCGCCCGCCGTGGCACGGCCTCGACGAAAACCCGAGGCGAGGTACGCGGGGGTGGACGGAAGCCCTGGCGTCAGAAAGGCCTGGGACGCGCCCGTCACGGTTCGATTCGCTCACCGCAGTGGGTGGGTGGCGGTGTCGCTCACGGCCCGAAGCCGAGGGACTACACACAGCGGACCCCAAAGAAGATGAAGCGCCTTGCATTGCGTAGCGCTCTGTCGGCCCGTGCCTCCGAGGCGGCAGTGATGGTCGTCGACAACATCGACTGGCAGGCGCCAAAGACGAAGCAGGCGACGGCTCTCCTCTCCGCGATGGGAGCCTCCGGCAAGACGCTGGTCGTGCTCAATTCCATCGACGGGGTTGCAGCTCGTTCGTTCCGGAATCTTCCCGAGGTCGTCCTCGCCGAGCCCGGTCACATCACTCCTTACGACGTCCTGTGGTCGGATCAGGTCGTCTTCACGTCGCACACCGTTGGCTCCATCGGCAAGTCCAGCGGCTACGAGATCTCTGATGAAGACTTCGTCAAGGACAGCGATGTATCGAAGGACGAGGGGGGTGAGTCCTGATGAAGGACCCACGCGACATCGTTCGCTACCCGGTCGTATCGGAGAAGTCCTACGACCTCATCGAGTTTCAGAACACCTACACCTTCGAGGTCGATCCCCGGTCCAACAAGACCGAGATCAGGGATGCCATCGAGGCCATCTTCGATGTGAAGGTCGTTCGCGTCAACACAATGAATCGCAAGGGAAAGCGCAAGCGCCAGGGGTACACCTTCGGCCGTCGCAAGGACACCAAGCGTGCCCTCGTCACCCTTGCCGATGGCAACTCAATCGATTTGTTCGGAGTCTGATATGGGCGTCAAGAAGAGAAAAGCAACTTCGCCGGGCCGCCGTTTCCAGACGGTCTCGGATTTCGCCGAGGTCACCAAGGACAACAGCCCCGAGAAGTCGCTGATCGCAAAGAAGGGCAAGACCGGTGGTCGCAACGGCCACGGTCGTATCACATCGCGTCATCGTGGTGGTGGGCACAAGCAGCGT
>QQVI01000057.1:3523-26050 GCA_003388545.1 Actinomycetota bacterium | reverse complement strand
TTCGATCACTTCGTCGCGGGCGTCGGACCGGGTGACGACTTTGAGGGGATACCAGTGGCGACCGATGACTATCCCCGAGGCGAGAGCCAAGACCGGTATCGCAAACAGGGCGGTGATCGAGAGCAGGCCCACTTCTTCGGCTAGTCGCCAGTCGTCGATGCCGTAGTTGGCCGAAACCGTGACCAGGACGATCGCCAGCGAGAGGCCCCCGCTCATCCCAACCGTTGCGAAAGCTTCCATCGACGGCTCCCGCCCAACCGAGAAGATAGGAGCGAGAGCGAGCCCGATGAGGGCGATCAGGAAGGCGCTGACGGGCAACACCCAGAGAGGGGCAGAACCATCGGGCACCCCGTCGAGCCCCCAATGGATGGCCACAGGATCGGGCAGCACCGGCAGGGCAACCAAAGCCACGGCCACCGCGACGACGGCCCAGCCTGCAGCCCATAGGAATAGTCGGCCGTATCGGCTCAGCATCGTGACGAACCTACCGCAAGGCTCGCAGCCCGCACCAGACAAAAGGAGCCTCGCCGGGTTGGCGAGGCTCCTTTCTCAGAATGCGAGACCGTCGATCAACCAGGTGTCACATCGACAATCCGGCCCTCACCCCCGAAGGGATAATCCGCCGCCGAGATCAATCCGCCGAGACCACCTTCGGAGGTCGGAGCCTCGAGGTAGTTCGCCAGCGCCTGCTGGTACGAGACGCCGATCGCCGTGAAAGGCGCCCCGCGGAACGGATACTGATCTCCGCCGCGAGCCAGGAAGTCGACAATGGCAATCGTCAGAGCGTCCCCGGCGACGACAGCTCCACCGGCAACGATCGACGTCCCGTCATCCAGCGTCACATCAATGATGCGGCTACCGGGTGTCACGACGTTGAGATCGTCATCGAGCTCCTGAGCGGTGCCGTTCAAGTCGAACGTGAACGAGAAACCCGCCACCTGGGCAAAGCGGCCGTCGACGTTCTCGATGTTGGAGACGGCGTTCTCCAAGATCTCCTTGAACTGTTCCCTTGGTATGTCCGGAACCACTGTCACGAAGTTTCCGAACGGCACCATCGAGAACGTGTCGAGCAGGCTGATGTCACCGGCAGGGATGATCGAGTCGTTTCTGATCCCGCCACCGTTCTGCAACGCCACATCAGGCACTGGGACCCCAAACTCATCGGCCAGTTGGGTCGCCTGCCAGAGCTGGGAGTCGGCAATGAGGTTGCCCTCGTTGGTCTCCATCGTGCGCACATTGGCGCGGATCCCGTCCAGGTCGACCTCGGAGGTGGCGACGATCGTCGTGTCGAGTGCCGCAACGAACTCCTCGACCGGGTCGACGATACGGCTCTGGATGTTCTGCTGGGGCGTGACCCCGTCAGGCCCGACCTCGGGCGACACGACGCGGCGCGGGAGGCTGGCGTCGTCGTCTACATCGATTACCTGCCCGTGCCGGTCGAAGCCCACGACCAGCTGGCCAAGATATCCGTATTGGCCGGTCGTCGTGACCACGGGGACCTCGGAGCCATCTGCCGACACCGCGTACAACGGGTAGTCCCCGAAGGGTTCCTCGGTCTCACTCGGGAGCAGCGGGTCACCTTGGCTGGCGAGCAGCTCGTCGCCTCCGCCGGCGACCATGATGTCGACTCCGGTGAGCGCTGCTGCCAGCTCGATGTCCTCGTTGATGCTCTGCAGATGGGAGATCAAGACGATCTTGTTCACGCCGAGCGACTCGAGCAGATCCACCTGCTCCTGAATGGCCGCGGCCACGTCAGGATCCACCACTACGTCCCCAGGGCTGGAGACGAAGGGGAGAGCCGGGGTTGTCGCCCCGATGATCCCGATGGGGTGACCCTGCTCCCAGACGACGGTGCTCTTGGCGATAGCACCCCTGTCGACGAGGGCCTGCAGGCTTGGCTCACCGGAGAAGTCGAGATTCGACGAGAGGTAAGGCGGATCGCCGGGTTGCCGGAAACCGGTGCTTATGAAGTCGGCCAGGATGTCTGGGCCGAAGTCAAAGTCATGGTTGCCCAGGTCGATTGCGTCGTACCCGAGCGCATCCAACGCCATGGCGTCGTAGTAGACGCCATCTTCGAGGCTCGCCTGGAACACAGGCCCGGCGAGGAAGTTGTCCCCTGAAGACACGAAGATCGTTCCTCGTTCAGCGCGCCGCGCGAAGTCTCCGTGGGTTCGTGCTGCAGACTCTCGCTTCGCATCACGAACGACCGAGGCAAAATATGCGACACCGGCCTCGAAGCCTCCAGTTTCGACCTCGTCGGCCAGCAGAGCCGACTCTCCATCATTGTTGTGAAGCACCGTGAGGACGAAGTCGGCGGGTTGACCGTCGCCCGGCCTCCCGTCCGGGTGGTGCCCGGAAGTGACCAGCTCGCTTCCCTCGGGGATGTTCTGGGCGATTTGTGGGCTCGCTGCTCCGACAGGACTTGCTGCCAGGGCGGCGATTGCCAACAAGAAGGCCATCAGTATCGCCAGAGACCGCCACGGTCTATGAGTTGCGTTCACTCTCTGCATCTGCTCACCTCGTGCTCAGGTTGTCATGGGCGCAAACCCGACCATACTCCGCTGATGCCCCTGCTGGAGTGGCCGATGTGTCAGACCACTTGATCGAGCCCCGAGCCCTGGCCGAAATCCTCGGCTCGACGGAGGTGTGCGACATCAGATGGCGCATCAATGATCCGGGATACGGCCGTCGCTCATACGAAGCCGGCCACATTCCAGGGGCCATTCGGGTGGACCTGGACGATGACTTGAGCGCCCCTCCCGGCCCCGGTCGCCACCCGCTTCCCACACCTGCCCGGTTCGCTGCCACACTCGGTCGCCTCGGTCTGATGCCAACGAGCAATGTGGTGGTCTACGACGACGTCTCGGGACGGGTCGCCGCCCGGATGTGGTGGATGCTGAGGTCGATCGGCCATGACTCGGTCCGTGTGCTCAACGGGGGATTCCGAGCGTGGGAGGAGGCCGGGCTTCCCGTATCGATAGAGGACAGCGCTCCTCAGCCTGCCGTCTACCCGACGCCCGATCGATTCGAGGGTGTTGTGGGCATCGACGACCTCGACGACAGGACGGTCGTCGATGTCCGGGAGGCCGAGCGCTATCAGGGCTTGGCTGAGCCCGTCGATCCCATCCCGGGCCACATCCCGGGGGCGATAAACCTGCCGTCGGGGCTGTCTCTGAAAGACGGCGTGTTCAAGTCGATCGATGAGTTGGATGCCATCTACGGGCAACTCGACTCACCGGTCATGTCATGTGGCTCCGGAGTCGTGGCATGTCATTCAGCCCTCGCCATGGCCGTCGCCGGCAGACCCATCCCTGACGTCTACATCGGGTCGTATTCGGAGTGGTCACGGAGCGGACGGCCGGTTGCAGCGGGCGATCAGCCATGACCAACACGCGAGCGCGTGAGGCAATCGAGGCATCCGACACCGACGAGCTACTGCGAATCGTCGACGGTCACTGCAAGGCGAGATCCTGGGACGAGCTTCTCGCCCTCCGCGCCCTCTGCCAGGAAGCAGTGACCCGGGGCAAGCAGCTCTGGGGTGTGGACGAGCACATCCAGTACCGGCTGGCTTTGGAGGCCCCGGCTGAGTGGGCTGGCCCGGCCGTCTCGGAAGGGGGAGCGAGATTCACCCTGGGGCCCCTCCCCGAGGTTGCCGCCAGCAACAAGACCTGGGCAGAGCTCGCCCCACATCTGTCTCCGGGGCCCCATCGGATGACCGTCGCCGCCGAGCGAATCCTGAGGGGGGATCATCCCGACGAGCCAACGCCTCTGCCACCGCTGCTCGACTGGGAGCCGAGTTACCCCTTGGCCACCTACAAACCGGACAAGGTCGAGACGCCGGAGCCGAAACGGCCTGCAACTGGGCCGGTTGAATTGCCGCAGTCAGTCGAGGTTGTTGAAGACGTCGAGTCAGAGCACGCGCTCGCCGACCTCGTCGAGCCGTGGATAGACCAATCGAACGGGCGCTGTCAGACGGTGTCGGTCGAGGGCGAAGCACTAGACGCGATCGCCGCACTTGGCCTGCCCTCTGCCACGCTCGCCCAGCTCGACCCTCCCAACGCCCTTGCCGTCATGGCGTGGACTGCCGCGTCCGGTGGGGCCCATGGTCGACGAAGGGGAGCAGCGGCCGGACGGCACACAGCCTGGTGGGTGGTGTCGGCGATCTCAGACCTCGACTGGCCCGCGCCACCGGATGAAGTGGCCGCCGCCGCCAATCGGATTCGATGGTTCTGGTTCGACGATGGGAGCCCGCCCGGCGGGTGGGAGCTGCGACTCGCCCTGGATGATCCCGAGCTAGGTCTTGCCTGGGCGATCACGGCCAACGATGTGGCCGACTGACCCGTCTCAGGTGGAAGAGACCGTGACCCGAATCGTGTGATATCCGGTGGCCCCGTTGGGCGCTGGTGGGCTGGTTTCCTCGGTTTGCGTGTTCCCTTCCCCATCGGTGGCGCGCACCCGAATCATGTGCTGGCCTGGATCAGGATCCCAGGGAATTCGCCACTGCACCCATGAGTTCTTCGACAGCGGCTCGGACATCTCAGCCTCGACCCATTGGCCATCCTGGTCCACCTGCACCTCGACACCGGAGATTCCCCGGTGAGGTGCCCACGCCACCCCGGCGATTGATCTCCCGCCGGCTTCGATGACCGATCCGTTGTTTGGGGTGTCGATGCGGCTCTGGGTCTTGATCGGAGCTTCCTTCGACCAGCCGCGTGGCACCCAGTAGGCGTCGAACTCATCCCAGCCGGTCAGCTCGATCTCGCTGAGCCACTTGGTGGCCGAGACATACCCGTAGAGCCCGGCGACAACGAGCCGGGCCGGGAACCCGTGCTCGAAGGGAAGAGGCTCACCATTCATTCCGACGGCTACGAGCGCGTCGCGGCCGTCGAATGCGGCCTCGACAGGAAAGCCGACGGTGAAGCCGTCGACGTCACGGCCAACCAATTGCTCGGCATCGTCGCTGACGCGAGCCCGGTTGAGGATCTCGGACAATGGCACTCCGAGCCACTTGGCGTTGTCCACCAGATTTCCGCCAACCCGATTGGAGACGCACGACAGCGTGATGTGGCGCTCGACCATGTCCATGTCCATCAGATCGCCATAGGAGAGCTCATACGGGCGATCGACCCGGCCCGTGATGCTCAGGGTCCACTCGGGGAGATTGATACGAGGAACGGCAAAAGCCGTGTCGATTCGGTAGAAGTCGGAGTTTGGCGTGACGATCGGCGACAGCCCGTCGATGTCGAAGTTGGCGGGCCCCGGTACCGGGGGCACGGTCTCCACTGGAGTAGGCAGCATCACCTCCGAGCGTCCGGCGGCGATGATGCGCCCTCGCTCGAGCAACACCCGGCCAAAGGACGCTGATAAGGCGGCAGCACCCAAGACGGCACCGGCGCCGACGAGGAAGGCGCGCCGCGCCGGGGAGGGCTCGCCCTCCTCGGCCGGCTTCTCTTCGCCGAGCGCGTAGAGCCATTGCAGGGCGCCAAGACCGGTGATGGCCGCCAGGGCTCCTGGAATGACCGCAATCCCGAAAGAGACCGCAGGGTCCCTCGCCCCGGCCAGCGCGGCGACAACGCCAAAGCCGGCGAAGACAACCACTGCGAGCCAGAATCGCTTGCGAGCGAAGAGGCCCACGAGGGCACCGAGGATCAAAGTCACCAGACCGATGCCGATGAGCAGAGCCAGCTTGTCATTGGTGCCGAATACGTCGATCGCCCAGTCTTTGACCGGGGGCGGGACGACGTCGATCACCCAGTTGCCGAGGCTCTCGATCAGAGAAGGCAGGCTTCCGACGAGCCCGGCCACCAGCTCGGAAACCCCGAGAGCGAGGCCCGCAGCGAGGGCCCCGGAGAAGCCGTCACGGGTCTTTGTTGAACTCACGACACAAAGGGTATGGGGCCGAACGCTAATTCGAGGTAAACGAGATCAGGCAGGTCGGGAGAACAGGGCCCGGGCCTCCTCGACGGCCGGGTGACTGATGCAGCCATCCAGGTGATCGTTGACAAGGCCCATCGCCTGCATGAAGGCGTAGGCAGTGGTGGGACCAACGAAACGGAACCCACGCCGCTTCAACTCCCTCGACATTGCGACAGACTCCGGCGACGTCGACCGGCCCGGGTCGCGGTGAGCGGGCTCGAAACGCCAGACGAAAGATGCGAGCGAGCCTTCGTCATCGATGATCTCCAGGGCCCGCTGCGCGTTGTTGATCGTTGCCTCGATCTTTCCGCGATGGCGGATGATTCGAGGGTCGCCGAGCAGCCGCTCCACATCTCCCGGCCCCATCAAGGCAACCTTCTCTATGTCGAATCCAGCAAAGACCTCCCTAAAGGCCGGGCGCTTGCGGAGCACCGTGATCCAGGAGAGCCCGCTCTGGAAGCCTTCGAGGCAGAGCTTCTCGAACAGTCGGGCCTCTTCGTCGACAGGAAAGCCCCACTCGTTGTCGTGATACGACAGGTACTCCTCAGCCGAGACGCCCCAACTGCAGCGCAGAGCACCATCGGGACCGGGGGCGAGCTCGAGCATGACTCGAGTGTATGACCCGCTTCCGGGCGGCGACTGTCGTCAGTTCTCTAAGGTCTCACCTGAAATGGATCGCCCAGCTTTCACAATCGGGATCGAGGAGGAGTACCTGGTCGTCGACCGGGAGACCCGGGACCTGATCAAGAGACCTCCCGACGCGATGTGGAAGGCCCTCGAGAACGTGCTCGGCTCGCAGGTCAGCCCCGAGTTCTTGAAGGCGCAGATCGAAGTGGGAACCCAGGTCTCATCGACCGTTGCAGATGCCCGGGAGGATCTCGCCAGGATGCGTCGCGGGCTCTCCGGCGTCGTCAACGAGTACGGGGCGGCAATCATCGCCTCGTCGACACATCCGTTCGCAAACTGGTCGGAGCAGGAGACGACGGAAGACCCCCGCTACATGCGTCTTGCCTCCGACTACCAACAGGTGGCACGCCAGCTGGTCATCTGTGGGATGCATGTGCATGTCGGGATCGAGGACCCGCACCTCCGCATCGACCTGATGAATCAGGTCAAGTACTTCCTCCCTCACATTCTCGCCCTCAGCACCTCCTCACCTTTCTGGGCCGGCCAGCCGACCGGCCTTCTGGCCTACCGCCTCGTCATCTTCCAGAACCTCCCCAGGACCGGGGTGCCCGAGGAATTCGAGTCATGGGGCGAGTACGAGCGCACCGTGGAGATTCTGGTGAACGCCGGCTTGATCGAAGACGCCACCAAGCTCTGGTGGGACATCCGGCCGTCTTTCCGCTACCCGACTCTCGAGATGCGGGTGAGCGACATATGCACCCGGCTCGACGACTCCATGACGGTGGCGGCGCTGTACCTCTGTCTCCTCGGCTTCCTCTACCGGTTGCGTCGGGAGAATCAACGATGGCGCACTTACTCGCCGATGATGATCGAAGAGAACCTGTGGAGAGCTCAGAGGTACGGAGTAGACGGCTCCATGGTGGATTTCGGGCGGGGCGAGCTGGTGAGCTACGCCGACCTGATCGAAGAGCTGATCGAGCTCCTCGCCCAGGACGCCACAGAATTCGGGGTGCGTGAAGAGCTTCGACACGCTCGCACGATTGTCAACGATGGAACCAGTGCCCACCGCCAACTGGCGACCTACAAGTCGGCGGTGGCCGACGGCGCCGACGAAAGAGAGGCGCTGAACCAGGTCGTCGACGAGCTAATCGAAGACACGATGTACGGTTTGTAGGCCTCGCGCAACTGGAGGAATCTTGCCCTACAAAGTCCGGATCGGCGTCCAACTGCAGCCCCAACACGGGGAATACGATCAGATACGCAAAGCGGTCATCGAGGCGGAGGATCTCGGTGCCGACATCGTCTTCAACTGGGACCACTTCTTCCCGCTGTCGGGCGACCCCGATGGCATGCACTTCGAATGCTGGACGATGCTCGGCTCTTGGGCTGAGATCACCGAGAGGATCGAGATCGGCGCCCTCGTCACCTGCAACAGCTACCGGAACCCGGAGCTTCTCGCCGATATGGCGCGCACCGTCGATCATGCCTCCGACGGACGCTTGATACTGGGCATCGGCGCCGGGTGGAAGCAGCGCGACTACGACGAATACGGCTACGAGTTCGGCACCGCCGGGACCCGTCTGGCCGACCTGAAGCAGGCCCTCCCCCGGATCGAGAGCCGCTTCGCCGAGCTGAATCCTCCCCCGAAGCGAGAGATCCCGATCTTGATCGGCGGCGGCGGAGAGAAGAAGACCCTGCGATACACGGCACGTCATGCCGACATCTGGCATGGCTTCGCCGATGCCGAGAAGTTCAAGCACAAGAGCGCGGTGCTCGACAAGTGGTGTGCCGAGGAAGGTCGCGACCCGTCCGAGATCGAGAGGTCGGTCGGAGTCAGCGCGCGTTCACTGGACGGGGCGGACGCCCTTCTCGAGGCCGGAGCCACACTCTTCACGGTGGGCGTCGACGGCCGTAGTGACTTCGACCTCTCTTTCCTCCCCGATTGGCTCGCCTGGCGGGACGAGAAGAACTCTTGAGTGAGACTCGACCGCGCAAGTGGCAGCGGATCTAGGAGATTGCCCACTTTTAGCTAAAGTCGGCGCCCGTGAGCGACCAGTTGACAGCCGCCGCCGAAGCCCTGGGGATACCCGAGCAGTTGGTCAGCCGATCGGCCGAGGCGCGCGCCCAGGCCAACGGCACCTCGACCGACGCGATTCTCTCCGCCTGGTCGGGTGGAGCTCCGGCCGCAGCGCCTGCGAAAGAGGCAGCCCCCGAAGCTCCCGAAACGCCGGAGAAGGAGGAGGCCGAGGCTCCGGCGCCTGCCGAACGTGCTCCCGCTCCTGAGCCGGCCCCGCTACCGACTGCCATCCCGGAGCCTGCGCTGGCTCGAGAGGCGGAGGCCGAGCCGGTCGAGGAGACGCTGGAGCCCGTCGACCTGTCGGTCCGGCTTCGCACCACAGGGCGCATCGGCACCTGGACCGGTGCGATTCTCGGCCTGTTCGCTTTTGTCATATCAGCTGCCACGTGGTCTCAGAACGTGACAGTGGCCGGAGAGGAGACGCTGCGACCCGTCTTTGTCATCGATCCCGATAGCGTCCTCATCGGTGTCGCCCTGGTCAGCATTGTCTTCGGCGGTGTCGTAGCCGCCCTTTCGCGCGCCGCTGCCAGCTGGGCCAACCCGGCAATGCAGCTCAAATCATCCCGCAGCTCGACCGCCTGGATCGGGGCAGTGGTGGGGCTCGTACTCGGGATTGCCGGAGGTGCCGTGCTCGCCAGTGGGTTTGCGACGCCGATCGAAGGCTCAGAAGAGGGGTTTGCCCAACTCCCGGTTCTCTCCACCTTGTTCGTGATGCTCATCGGTGGAGCCGTTCTCGGTGGGCTGACGACTCTCACGACCCAGTTCTTCGGTGTCCCAATCGCCGTCGACGAGCCCGAGGAGGAGGTCGATACGGTCCGGAGGCGCTTGGGCAACGCGGTAGGCATACCGGTGGCGGGCCTGCTCCTGCTCGCGGTTCTGGTGCTCCCGTTCGCCTGGACTCTGATCGAGTCGAATCACATCACATCCGGAGGTGCGGCGATCATCGCGATAATCACCGCCTCAGGAATCCTCGCCTTCTCGGCACTTGCCGGAAGTCAGCCCAATGTTCGGATAGGAAGAGGCGAGCTCTTGGTGGCGGTGCTCGGAATCGGGATCGTCGTCCTCATCCTCTTCGCCGTGCTGACCAACCTCTCCGACGACCATTCCGAAGAATCGGGCGAGGAAGCCGCGGCGGTTCTGGTTATCAGCTAGCCGTCGACCAGTTCTGCCCGATTCAGGGCCGTCGACAGATCACCATCAGCGAGCACGCTCGCCACATTCCGGGCGACCTCGACCGCGACATGCACTTGAGCTTCTGCCGTGGAAGCTCCCAGGTGCGGGGTCAACGTGAGGTTCGGGGCACTGCGCAATGGCGAGCCCTCGGATAGAGGCTCGTCTTCATAGACGTCGAGCGCAGCTCCACGGATCGTTCCCGAGACCAAGGCGGCGGCGAGATCGTCCTCGTTGACGACACCACCGCGTGAAGCATTGATGACAATTGCCTCTTCCTTCATCCTGTCCAAGGCTTCGGCGTCGACGATCCCGCGGGTCTCGTCATTGAGCGGAACATGGCACGAGACGACGTCCGAAGTGGTGATGACCTCCTCGAGGTCGGTGAGCCGCGATCCGATCTCCGTGGCACGACTGTCGGGCAGGTACGGGTCGTAGATGATGACCTCCATTCCGAACGACATGCATCGAATCGCAACTTCAGCTCCAATCCGGCCGGCTCCAATCAAGCCGAGGCGCTTTCCGTTCAGCTCCCAGCCTTTGAACGAAGCCCTGTCCCAGTTGCCTGCGCGAAGGGACGCATCCGCAGCTGCGATGTGCCGCATTGCCGCAAGCATCAATGCGACAGTCAACTCCGCCGCCGCAATGGTGTTTCCCGATGGGGCATTGACCACCGCAATGCCACGTGCGCTCGCTGCCGGGATGTCGATGTTGTCGACTCCGACGCCGGCCCTCCCGATCACTTTGAGCTCGGGAGCCTTCTCCATCAACTCCGCGTCGACCTGGGTTGCGCTGCGGACGATGAGGCCCGAAGCACCCGTGAGCAACTCGCTGAACGCTTCCGCTTCGGAGTCGTGAGCGAAGACGACGTCGAACCTGTCGTCCTTGGCCAGGGAGTCGAGGCCCGACTCGGACACCTTGTCCGTGGCGAGGACGACATGGGTCATTTCAGTGCTTCCGATATGACATCGAGCAAACCGTCGAGCTCCTCAACTGTGTGGTCTCCCATGTGGCCGATGCGGAAGGTGGAATCGCTCAGCTTGCCGTAGCCGCCGCCGATCACCCACCCGGCAGACTCGACTCTCTCGACGAGCTCCGGGGAGCCGGTGCCACCCGGCATGGTGACGCAGGTCACGGTCGGCGAGCGATGGCCTTCGGCGGCGAAGACCCCAAGGCCCACTCCTGCGTCGTTCATCTCGTCGATCCACTCGAAGGTGCGTTGTTGCATATCCAGGTGCCGCTGCCACCGGGCCTTCATCCCCTCCGCGAGAATCCGCTCGACCTGGGCTTCCAGGGCATACAAGAGCGACACGGCCGGCGTGGCAGGAGACTGGTACTTGATGCCCTGGTCGACCAGGTCGACGAGGTCGAAGTACCAGCCTTTGGCCTCTGCGTTGCGCGACCGCTCCATCATGGCCTCGGATGCGACAGCAAAAGCCAGCCCAGGAGGAAGCGCCACTGCCTTCTGTGAGCCGGTGAGGATGAAGTCGGGGCCCCACTCGTCGGTGTGGGTCTCGGCTCCACCGACTCCAGTCACGGAGTCAACGAGAAGAAGGGCTCTCTCGTGCTGACGCACGACATCGCTGATTGCCTCCAGATCCTGTAGCGCCCCGGTCGATGTCTCGGACTGCGACAGCGTGACGGCGTCGAATTCGGATCGGGCGAGCCTGTCAGCCAGCTCGTCGGGCGAGTGAACCTGACCCCACTCCACCTCCCAACGCTCGACGTCGTGCCCACAGGCCATGGCGATCTTGGAGAAGCGGCTGGAGAATGCGCCGTTGACCAAACTGAGCACCTTGCCGCCGGCAACACCGTTGCGCACTGCCGCCTCCATAAGACCGCTGGCCGATGAGGTAGACACGATCACGGGTCGCTCCGTTTGGAACATTGCCTTCAAGCCCGGCTCTATGTTCTGCATCAACTCGACGATTCCGGGCCCCCGGTGTCCGATCATCGGGCGGGTCTGCGCCGCGAGGACGTCGGGGTGGACCTCTGTCGGCCCGGGCAAGAAGAATCTTCCGTATGTCTCGGTGTCAGTCATTTCTCTCTTTCCGATCTCAGCCGTCTGTGATGGCGAGCACGTATCGCTCTTCGTCTCGTAGCTCCCAGTCGACGATCACCGGCTCTCCCGATCTGAGGTGATCACGCAAGTGGTCGAGCGGGAATTCGTATTCCTGGCCATCGATGGGAAGGAAGGTGGTCTCTTCGCCATCAGCGAGAACCGTGAAAGCTTCCACGTCACCGAGGGTACCTTCGACCTCGACGACAACCCCGGTGGTCCTGCCGGTGGTCGAAGCGCACGCCGGCAAGAGAGCGATCATCAGGGCAGCCAGGAGCCATCGTGTCATCAATGGGCGAGGGAACGGTCGCCTTTGGGCACCGTCAACCGCCTCGAATCACGAGAACGCCGAGGGCCGCGAGGACGATCCCGTAGAGACTGAGCGCCAGGATGAAACCTCCCGTGAAGAACCGGTTGAGTAGCGGGTTCTCGAATCGCAAGTGCATGTACCACCCGACAACGATGATGAACTTGGCGATAGCCAGAGATATCAGGAGTGCTGCGTTGAGGAACCCGAGCTGGAGCTCCTGATCTATGTAGAAGAGTGCCACCTCGATCGCGGTGAGGATGGCGAGCACGACCGCAATCTTCCAGTACTGGGCCGGGGTTGGGTGACTGTGCTCTTCGCTCATACCGGTGGGATCGACAGCAGGTAGACGACGGTGAAGATGACGATCCAGATTATGTCGACGAAGTGCCAATAGAGGCCGACGAGCTCGAGATTGAGGCCGTGCTTCTCGCTCAGGCCACCTTGCCTCCTCGAAATCCCCCAGAGGGAGAGGAGCATGATCACACCGATTGCAACGTGCGCCCCGTGAAACCCGGTGAGCAAATAGAACGCCGACGCCGCCGGGTTGGTCGACAGCGTCATCCCGTACTCGACGACGAAGTCGGTGAACTCGAAAACCTGCCCGCCGAGGAAGACCGAGCCGAGAGCCGCAGTGGCGAACAGCCAGGTGCGAGCACCGTTCTGGTCGTCCCTAGAAAGGGCATTGTGGGCGAGGACCATCGTCAATGAGCTCATCAGCAGGACGAACGAGCTGACCGACGTGAAGGGGATGTCGTAGATCTCGGCGGGATAGGGGCTGGGGAACCCGCCACGATTCGAGTAGAGGAGGTAGTTGGAGATGAGGGCTCCGAAGAAGAGGAACTCCGAGCTGAGGAAGATCCACATCCCCAACTTCCGGTTCTCGATGCCGGTGGACTCATGCTCACCGTGATGATCGAGCTCTGGCTCGTGGATGATGTCGGTCATTCGTCGTCCTCTTCACCATCGACGTCCATGACGGCCTCCTCGCCAGCTGTCGCGACGAGCTCGGCTTCTACCTCATCGTGTTCGCCCTCATCGGCAGCGTGAGGCTCTTCGAGAGGCTCGATCCCCCACCCGATCAGGGCGGACAGTGAGATCAGCGCTCCGACCGCTATGGCGATCTTCCCCCACAGCGCCTCGTGATAGATGATCCCGTAGGCGATGATCGGGATCCCGAGGGCCATCAGCACCGGGAAGTAGGACGGGGCCGGGAGGTGGATCGGAGTAGCCGGATTCAGCCCGTTGTATTCGAGCTCGGAGATGATCTCGTCGGCATCGGGCTTCCGCACCGCGCGGCCCTCATCGTCCTCGTCGTACTTGAGGTGCCAGAAGTGATCCAAACGTGCCACCGTTGGGGCCACCGCGAAGTTGTACTCCGGTGTCGGGTTGGGGATCGTCCATTCGATGGTTCTGGCGTCCCACGGGTCCAGTCCGGAGAGCTCTCCGCTTCGCCTCGAGGCCCACCAGTTGTACATGAAGACGAGGATTCCGAGGGCGATGATGAAGGCACCTATGGACACGGCGACGTTCCAGGGCTCCAGGCCGGTCTCCGGCGCATACTTCCACGTTCGTCGCACCATCCCCTGCAGTCCCAGCCAGTGCATCGGTGCGAAGGTGAGGTTGAAGCCGATCATCATCAGCCAGAAATGGACCTTGCCCAGCCGGTCGTCCATGACCCTCCCCGATAGCTTGGGGAACCAGTAGTACAGGCCGGCAAAGATTCCGAAGATGGCTCCTCCGAACAGGACGTAGTGGAAGTGGGCCACGATGTAATAAGTGTCGGTCTGCTGCCAGTCGGAAGGCACGATGGCGTGGGTGACGCCGGAGAGACCGCCGATCGTGAACATCGCGACGAAACCGATGGCGAAGAGCATGGGCGTGTTGAGCCGGATCTTCCCCATCCACATCGTCCCCAGCCAGTTGAAGATCTTGATGCCTGTCGGGATGGCGATCGTCATCGTGGCCAGGCCAAAGGCGGCCTGTGCGACAGGTGTGATGCCCGAGGCGAACATGTGATGTGCCCAGACCCCGAATCCCAGGAATGCGATCGCTGCTCCTGCGAAGACGACGGCCGAGTAGCCGAAGAGGGGCTTCTTCGAGAACACTGGCAAGACCTCGGAGACGATTCCCATCGCCGGAAGGATGAGGATGTAGACCTCGGGATGGCCGAACAACCAGAAGAGGTGCTGCCAGAGAATCGGATCGCCTCCCTCAGAGGCGAGGAAGAACAGTGTGCCGAACTGCCGGTCGAAGGTGACCATGAAGAGTGCCACTGCGATGATCGGCAGGGAGAACAGCAGGAGGAAGGACGTCACGGTCGCCATCCATGCGAAGACAGGCATGCGCAGAAGCCGCATGCCAACTGCTCTCATGTTGAAGACGGTGACGATGAAGTTGACCGACGAAATCAGCGAGGCGAGTCCGAGAATCTGCAGGCCCAGAGCCCAGAAATCGAGGGCGGTGCCCGACGAATACAGCGGCCCGGCGTTCGGCTGATATCCAAACCATCCCCCATCTGGCGAGTCGGCCAGGAAGTTGAACCCTCCCGGGCCGCCTCCCGGTGGAAGGTTCCCATCGATGCCGCCGACACCGTCAACGCCGATGGGCGCGAGGGAGGTCCCGAAGATGAAGGTCGAATAGAGGAATATCCCGCCGAACACGAAGATCCACCAGGACAGAGCGTTGAGCCGCGGGAAGGCAACGTCTCGGGCCCCGATCAGGAGGGGCAACATGTAGTTGATGAACGCCGCGGATACCGGCATGACGAACAGGAAGATCATCGTCGTGCCATGCATCGTGAACAGCGCGTTGTATGCCCCGGCAGTGAGGAACTCGGAGTTGGCCTGGGCGAGATGGATCCTCAGCAACAGAGCCTCGATGCCGCCCAGAAGGAAGAAGAAGAAGGCGGCGTAGCCGTACATGATCCCGATCTTCTTGTGATCGACAGTGGTGATCCACGACCAGATGCCCTCCGTGGAACGGGGACGCCTGAAGATGGTCGTAGATGGGCGTTCGGCAGTTGCTGTCATTCGTCACTCCCTAGCCAAGCGATCAGCAAGTCGATCTCCTGTTCCGTCAGAGCCAGGTTCGGCATGAAGCTTCCCGGCTTCACGTTCGGCGGGTCGGCGAGCCACCGTTTGAGGGCTTGCTCTCGGGTCTCCCCCTCTTCCGGGAGGATCGCGCCGGCAAAAACGTCACGTGAGGCGAAGTGCGTGAGGTCGGGCCCGTTGAACGCATCGTCGGGGACGATGACAGAGGCCTCCTCGTCGTCGTAGAGCACGGTGTGGCACTGAGTGCACCCCTTGGCCTGGAATACGCCCCACCCCTCGAAGGCAGGCGTGCCCTCGGCCGGGAACGATCTCGGCTGCTGCTGGTCGGCCACCCAGGCATCGAAGGCAGCAGCGTCCATTGCCTGGACTCTTGCCCGCATCAACGAGTGCGAGAGACCGCAGAATTCTGCGCAGTGGCCCCAGTACTCACCTGGTTCGTCCGCCTGGAGCCTGAGGAAAGTCTCCTGGCCGGGCACCAAATAGCGCTTCCCGTTCAGGGCGGGAACCCAGAAGTTGTGAAGAACGTCGTCGGAAGTCATGACGGCGCACACTTCCTCACCGGCCGGGATCACCATGACATTTGCGGTCTGGACCCCCTGCTCCGGGTAGTTGAACTCAAACCACCACTGGTGGCCGATCACCTCGATCTCCATCGCACCTGGATCACATTCGGTGAGATCGAACACTGCGGAGACGGTTGGGACGGCTATGACAGCCAGGATGAGTGCCGGGATCACCGTCCAGATGACCTCGAGGCGAGCGTTCCCGTGCAGCTGTTTCGGCTCCTTCCTATCGTCTCGGTCCCGGAAGAGGAAGATGGCGGCCAGGATCGCTCCCTCGACGAGCACGAACACCCCCACGGCGATCCAGAAGACGGGCCAGAAGAGGTTGTCGATCTGCTCCGCGAAAGGGCCCGCCGGATCGAAGGTGGTCAACGGTTGCTCAGTCTCCTCGAACAGCCCACAGGAGGACAGGAGAACCGCTGTCCCGACCAGCGGGAGTGTGCGCGTCAGAGTTCGCTTGAAGCGAGCCATTGCTCGGGCATCATAAGGGTTCTTCAAAGACCCGACCAACTTAGGGAGCAATCCCTCTCTCACCCGTTCAACCGGTCGAGAATCGGCGTCAATTCCTCGTCATTCAAGGCACCCTCGAAGGCAGCGATGACAACGCCGTCGGCGTCGATCACGAAGGTCCAGGGCTCGCTGGGGAGGCCCCACTCGACGACCGCATCGACGACCACCAGGTCCTGAGTGTCTTCGACCTGCAGATCGTCGTAGATCTCGACATGGACGAAGTCGATCCCCTGGTAGTCGAATCTCAGGTCCTTCACCTGGGAGAGCATGGGCCCGCAGGTCTGAGTGGCGCAGAAGGCGGGTGTGGCGAATATCACGACTGTCGGCCGACCGTTGCTGACGGCCTCTGCCACTGAGAGCTGGTACAGGTCCGGATCAGGCTCCGGATCGGTTGTGATCAGGGAGAGCTCGGCGACGTCGGCCGAGGTTCGCGTGTCGGATTCCGGTGCCAGGTCGCCCGGGCCGACCATTGGTGGGTTGTCCACGGCGACGAAACCCGTAGGCGCCGTCTCGTCGTATCCCTCCTGTTTGATGCTGAGCTGATAGACACCGGCTGCCGGAATTTCGAAATAGCCCGCATAGATGCCCCTGACGCCCGGCACCGTTGGAACGAACTCGAGGTCGTACGTTCCCAGCGGCGTCCCGTCTTCGTCCCTCAGGGTCGCCGTCGCTTCCGACGCTGGATCGGCGAGATACGCGGTCGTTTCGGGGTCTATCACCGCCAACAGGATCCGCTGCTCGCCGATTCCTATGGACCCACTGCTCGATGCCACGTTGGCGATGGGTTGTGTCTGAGAGCTGCAAGCCGAAGCTACGACGGCGAACAGGGCAGCGAGAAGGAGGAATCGGGCGACTCTCATCGGATCAGGACATCGACCATTGCTGCTGCGAACAACGCAGCGAGATAGACCGTGGATGTGGTGAAGAGGCGCATTGCCTTGGAGGGATCCCGGAACACGAGCCAGGTGTCGACCAGGAACCACGCCCCCAGGACAACGGCCGAAGCTAGGTAGACCCATCGCAGTCCGGCCACCGGGACCAGGAGGAGGCTGACCGCCACCATCAAACCGGTATAGAGGAGCATCCGCCTCGTGGTCCTCTCGATGCCGGCCACCACCGGGAGCATCGGCACACCGGCGCGGGCGTAGTCGTCGCGATAGCGAACTGCCAGCGCCCAGAAATGGGGCGGTGTCCAGTAGAAGACGACGAAAAAGAGGATCCAAGGGGTCAAGGCGAGTGACCCCTCGACAGCGGCCCACCCAACAAGGGCCGGGGCGGCTCCGGCAGCTCCGCCTATGACGATGTTCTGAGGTGTGCGCCTCTTGAGCCCGATCGTGTACACGAAGACGTAGAAGAGGAGAGCTGCCGTGCTCAGCGACGCAGCCAGCAGGTTCGAAGTCGCCCAGAGGACGGCGAAGCCTGCCAGGCCAAGGACGATGCCGAATACCGTCGCCCGTGTCGGGCTGATCTCGTGCCTGGCGAGAGGGCGGCCACGCGTTCGACGCATCAATTCGTCGATATCGGCGTCGTACACGCAGTTGAGAACGTTTGCCCCTGCGGCGCTCAGCGTTCCACCAATGAGGGTGGCCACGACGAGCCAGGTGGACGGCCAGCCTCCCGCGGCGAGAACCATCGCCGGAACCGTCGTGATGAGAAGGAGCTCGATGATCCGAGGCTTTGTCAGTGCGACGTAGGCCCCCAGCCTCGTCCTGGTGGCGACATCGACCGTTACCTGGGGCGCAGTCCTCGCGGTCACCACCGAAACGCTACCTACCGGATGGGCTAACGACGACTCGATCCGCCTTTAGGCTCTTGGCGGAATGAGGTGGCTGAAGCGAATACTGATCGTCCTCGGGGTGCTCGTGGTCGGCGTCGGGGTCTACGGCTTTCTGACCGTGCGCGCCTCCTACCCCCAGCTCAACGGTTCACTCGAGGTGGACGTTCTCGACGACGAGGTCGTCATCCATCGCGACGACTACGGGATTCCGCACATCTACGCGTCGAACACGGCTGATCTCTTCAGGGCACAGGGTTTCGTGGAGGCGCAGGACCGCTTCTTCCAAATGGATTTCTGGCGCCACATCGGTTCGGCGCGCCTGTCGGAGATGTTCGGTGATTCACAGCTCGACACCGACAAATTCCTGCGGGCACTCGACTTCGAGACCCTGGCGAGGGAAGAGCTGGCTCTGATGTCGCCGGAGACGCGGCAGATCCTGGAGTGGTATGCCGACGGCGTCAATGCATATCTGGCGGATCACCAAGGCTCCTCCTTGAGCCTCGAATACGCCATTCTCCCGTTGTCGTCGCCCGGCTACGAGCCAGAGGCTTGGGAACCGATCCACACGTTGACGTGGGCGAAGATGATGTCGTGGGACCTGAGCGGCAACTTCCGTAATGAGATAGCACGCGTCGTGCTCGGGGACCAGCTCTCAGAGGAGCAGGTGGGCCAGCTCTACCCTCCGTTCCCGTCCGACAAGCCCGTGATCGCCCCAGCCGGCCTGGAGCAACGAGGCCCGATCGAGGCAAGCACACTGCCTGACGACGCAATGACGGCGATCCGGTCGGCCGCCGTCGGCCCCGCCCTGGTGGATGCATTGACCGGTGGTGGTTTCGAGGGCATCGGCTCCAACAATTGGGTCGTCGATGGGACCCTGACCGACACCGGCATGCCCATCCTGGCAAACGACCCCCATCTTGCGATACAGATGCCGTCCATCTGGTACGAGGTCGGCCTCCATTGCACGCCGGTGGGCGACACGTGTCCGTTCGAGGTCGTCGGCTTCAGCTTCCCGGGAACGCCTGCCGTCGTGATTGGCCACAACGCCCACATCGCCTGGGGCGTGACCACCCAAGCAACCGACACCCAGGATCTGTACATCGAGAAGATCAATCCCGACAACCCTCGACAATACGAGGTCGACGGGGAGTGGATCGACATGGAAGTGAGGACCGAGACGATCGAGGTGGCCGGTGGCGACCCGGTGACCTACGAGGTCCGAGAGACCAGACACGGGCCGATCATCTCGGGGCTCTTCGGAGCCGTCGACGGTTTGGAGGAGGCAGACACCGGATACCCGGAGGACTTCGCCGTGGCGCTGTCCTGGCAGACATCGCAGCCATCGACCCTGGTCGAGGCGATCCTCGGCCTCAACCTGGCAGAGAATTGGGAGGAGTTCCGCGCGGCGTTGTCGAAGTGGGACATCGCCGCACAGAACATCGTCTACGCCGACGTCGCCGGGAACATCGGTTACCAGGCAACGGGCGAGATCCCCATCAGGGTCGGCTCGGACGGGCGGTGGCCGGTCGCCGGGTGGGATTCATCGAATGACTGGCAGGGAATCGTGCCGTTCGATGAGCTGCCGTTCATACTCAATCCGGACAGGGGCTTCATCGCGACCGCGAACCAGCCGGTCCTGGAGCCGGGCTCTCTTCCCCTCATCGGGATCGACGGAGCTTACGGGTACAGGGCGTTTCGCATCGAGACGATGCTCTCCGAGACACGTCCGCACACGGTGGCGAAGACCCAAGAGCTGCAGATGGACAGCAGAAACGAGGGGGCTGTCGATCTGGTCCCACGTCTCATCGAAGTCGAGAGCAGGAACCCAGACGTCGTCGAGATGCAGAACCTGATCGCGCGTTGGTCTCAGGGGATCGAGGGGTTCCAGTCGACCGCCGACTCGGCCGGGGCGGCTGCCTACGAGGCAACCTGGCGCCATCTCCTGGCACTGACTTTCCACGACGACCTGCCCGAGGACTATTGGCCGGAGGGCGGCAGCAGGTGGTTCGAAGTCGTCTCCAACCTGCTCGACGACTATGGCGACCCCTTCTGGGACGATCGCAACACACCCGAAACCGAGACGGCGAGCTTGGTGTTGGAGGAAGCCATGGCCTCGGCTCACGCCGAGCTGACCGACCTGCTCGGCAACGATCCAGACGGTTGGCGATGGGGTGATCTTCACATCGCCATCTTCGAGAACCAGACTCTCGGCCAATCGGGAATCGGTCCCATCGAATGGCTCTTCAACCGCTCAGCACCACCGCGTGTCGGCGGAGGCCCATCGATCGTCAACGCGGTTGGATGGACTCCGTACAACGGATATCAGGTGGACTGGGTGCCCTCGATGCGCATGGTCATCGACCTTGGCGACCTCTCCCGGTCGACGGCGATTCACACCACCGGTCAGTCCGGGCACGCCTTCCACGGCAACTATGCCGACATGATCGAGATGTGGGCCGACGGAGAGCAGCATCCAATGCTCTGGACCATCGACCAGGTCGAAGGTGCTGCAACCAACACGCTCACCCTCACCCCGAGCTCCTGACCATGCCCGAGCCGACCCCCCATATCGGGATGTTGCGTGAGAATCCGCTCCACGCCGACCTCAAGGAGTGGTACCGGCGCTCCGGAGACTCGATGGAGCTGATGGTCGACGGCTTTGTCATCGACCTGGTGCGGGATGACCTCCTGATCGAGGTCCAAACTGCCGGTTTCGCATCCATGAAGCGAAAGGTGATGGCTCTCCTCGACCTTGGCCATCGGCTGCGAATCGTGCACCCCATTGCCCTGGACAAGTGGATCATGAAACTCGGTGACGGTGGTGAGGTGCTCAGCCGAAGGCTCTCTCCGAGACACGGTGTAGCGGCCGATCTCTTCAGTGAGCTGGTCAGCTTCCCGGCGCTCATCGATCACCCGATGATGGAGCTCGAGGTGGTTCTGACCAGGCAGGAAGAGCTCCGGACTCACTCGCCGGGCCAGGCGTGGCGCCGCAAGGGATGGATCATCGCCGAACGTCGCCTGGTCGAAGTCGTTGAGTCGCAGCGGCTCAGCTCGGCGGCCGATCTTCTCGATCTCGTGCCTGATGGGCTCGCCGATGTCTTCACCACGGCCGACCTGTCCGACTGCATCGGTCGGCCCCGCCGCCTGGGACAGCAGGCTGCGTACTGCCTGCGCCAAGCCGGGGTCATCGTGGCTGTGGGCAAGACCGGCAATGCAATCGAGTATCGGATGGCCTGAGACTCAGACCAGGAACTTCTCGATCTCGCTGACCAGGCGCTCCGGGTACACCCACGGAGCCTCGTGGAAGGCCCCGGGCAACTCGACCACGGATGCTCGCTGGAGCAGCGACGCCAGCTCGTACTGCCAGGAAACCGGCACCAGCTGATCTCTGAGAGGGATGATCACGAGGGTCTCCGAATTCAGCTTCCCGACCCAGTCGCGCGAGTCGAAGCGAACCATCGCGAGGGTCGCCTGGGCGCCGGCGTCGACGTCACGACGATGATTCTCGTCCCAGAGCCACCTGGCGTGTTCGGGTTCGACCGCTCCGGTCAAGAGGAGATAGCCGGCCCTGGCGTCCGCCGTCCCCAGCCCGAAGACTCGCTCGAAGGCCCGAAGGAGGATTGTGCCGATCACACGCAGCGAGCGAAGTGGCTCGCGGTGGTATGCAAAGGTCCCGATTAGGACCAATTTGTCTACCCGGGACGGATACGAGTTGGCAAAGGATTGCGCTATTGCCCCACCCAGCGAATAGCCAACGATGTGGGCCTTTCCCACACCGAGCTGATCGAGAACACCCGCCACGTCGTCGGCGACGTCCGATATCTCGTAGCGGCCGCGGCTGAGGGCCGAAAGCCCATGGCTGCGGTGATCGACCAGGATCACGCGGTATCTCCGGGCGAGCCCGGGAGCGACCCGATACCACTCCCCGATGGAAGAGCCGGCAAGGCCATGGATCAGAACCACGGGCTCGGCGTCTTCCGGCCCTGCCTCCCGCACGAGGAACTCTCGATCGGCGACGAACACCGTCCGGCCAGGCTGGCGCCAGGGATGGACTTGAGGGTGAGAGAAGCGGGGTGTCAGGTTGGGGGCGAGAGCCCTGGTGACCAGAGCTGCCAGGCCTAGCTTTGCCCACCACCTCACCGTTCTAGCGTCCCCAGTGCGAACACGAGCTCCGCGACCGGCCTCCCGCCGATCAGATGCTCATCGATGATGCGGTCCAGCTTCTCGATGGTCAGATCTGCGTACCAGGTGCCTTCTGGGTAAACGACGGCTATCGGGCCGCTTTCGCAAATCCGGAGGCAGTCCACTTTGCTCCGGAGCACGGTTCCGGTTCCTGCCGGGGAGGGCTCGGGGGAGAAATCAGGCTTTCCGCGCCACGGCGGTGGTGCGCTGCTCAGGCCAAGCTCCTTCGTCCGTATCTTGAGGTGGCGCCAAAGCTCTCCGGTCATCTCGCGCGAGGCGCAGCGAG
>QQVI01000057.1:0-3506 GCA_003388545.1 Actinomycetota bacterium | reverse complement strand
CAGAGGAAGATCTGGCGTTGCGCCCTCGGGATGGAGAGGGCATCGGCGATGTTCTCGAGACGCTCGGTGCGATCCATCAGAGAACCTCGATTCGCAGGCTGTCGGTTACGACACCCACCTCGACGGCCGTCGGGACCAGTTCGAGGTACTGCGCAACCGAGCCGGGATCGAGCGAGACGAGAAGGCCACCAGACGTCTGGGCATCGGCAAGCAATCGGATCTTCTGCTCGGGTAGCGAGGAGTCGACCATCCGGTGCACTGACTCCAGATTTCGCTTGGAGCCTCCCGCCCAAGCACCCTGGGCCAGGAGCTCCGCTGCCCCTTCGATCACCGGGACCGCCTGTGCCTCGATGGCCGCCCCGACGCCGGACGCCTCACACATCTCGCGGAGGTGGCCGAGAAACCCGAACCCTGTCACGTCGGTAGCGGCATGCGCCGACACAGCGTGGAGGGCGGATCCCGCATCCCGATTCAAGGTTGTCATCACGTCAATGGCTCTCTTCGCCACCTCATCGGTCACGAGCTTGCGTTTGATCGCAGTCGTGATGATCCCGATGCCCAAAGGCTTGGTGAGCAGGAGCTTGTCGCCAGGGCGGGCGCCGCCCAGGGTCACGGCTTCTTCGGCGGGCACCAAGCCGGTGACGGCGAAACCGAAGGAGGGCTCCGGCGAGTCGACCGAGTGACCTCCGACGATGGTCGCCCCGGCCTCCGCCATGATGTCGAAACCACCTTCCAGAACGTGGGCCGAGAGGTCGAACGCGAGCGCGTCCCTGGGCCATGCCAGATACGAGAGAGCGGTGATCGGAGTTCCACCCATCGCATAGACATCGCTCAAGGCATTGGCGGCTGCGATGCGGCCCCAGTCGTACGGATCGTCGACAACGGGTGTGAAGATGTCGACCGTCTGGACGAGAGCGCGCCCATCTCCCAGCGCATAGACGCCGGCGTCGTCGGCTACCGAGAGCCCGACGATCAGGTCGTCGTGCTGTGTCGCCGCGTGGCCACGAACCGGCTCGAGAATCGTCGCCAGCTCCACCGGACTGAGCTTGCACGCGCATCCGGCCCCGTGGCTGTACTCGGTGAGCAAGAAGTCGGCCATGGCGGCAAGTTAGCGCTGAGAGACTGGGCCAGCACGTAGTCAGAGCTCGATCAAACCGAGCAGGCCGGCCTTCGCTACCGCCTGCGACCTGTTGCTCACGCCGAGAGTCAAGAAGATGCTCTGCATTCGTCGACGTAGAGTTCGTTCACTCCAGCCAACCTCTCCCGCGATCCCAGCAAGGTGGGAGCCCTCCGCGAGCCGCTGGAGTATTAGCAACTCATCGGGCTCCAACTCGTGGCTAACACTGACCTGGTTCAGATACGCCCTTGCGAGAATCGTGGCGGCTGCGGACGGCAGAACAACCTCACCGTGAACAGCGCTATCGACAACATTGGCGATTATCTCTTCCGAGGTGTCAGCATGAACAACGCCGTCGCATCCCAGAGCCAAGGCCTTGACAACGCGTTCCAACGAGAGGTCAGGAGTGATGCCGACCACAGTCACCCGGCGCCCCCGACACAGCTCGTCGGCTTTGGCCCAGTCCGAATCGGTGTCGAGATACACGATTCCAACGCGTCGTCGGGCCGAACTCGGAGCCGCTCCTGGGCCAACTGCCTCGACCACCCGGTATCGATAGGGGTCCAGGCATCGAAGCAGCGCTGACCGATAGGGCTTCGTAGCGCCATAGATCGCAACCTGGATCGGCCGTTCTACCACCGGCCGACTCCGATCCTCGGCCAATATGGCGATCGGTGGCAACCGATCGGTAACGCCGCAAGACCTGACTCACACACTGCGATTGGCCCGTTTCGGCCACGCGTTGGCCAGTTCACATCTCCCATCCTAAAGAACAATACGTACCATGAGCGATGTCTCTCTCGGCAGGTCAACCCGACCAACTCGGCCCGCTAGCTTTCTGAGGCTGCTATACCTGGCCGGCCTCGCAGTGCTCTTTGCGCTCCCAGCTCTCATAGCAATCGCCAATCCGTTTGGGCCGACAGAAGGATGCTGCAGGTACGCAGACAGCTCGACTCACACGTGGCTTGACGCAGCTGGCACGGGAGGAGGCGCTGCAGCGTGGGAATTCTACTTCGAGGCGGCGATGGACTATGACCTAGCCCCCACAGACATGAGCGAAGCCGAGGTTACTTATCACAACATCGGGACCAACTACGTCGATGTTGAATGGTATACCTCCTCTCTCGAGCCTCCCGCCATCGGAGTGGCGCAATGCATCCTCGACGTGCCCGCGGACCCGACTCGCTGCAACCACTGGCATGTCCGGTTCAACTACCCGACTTCATCAACAGCCACGCAGAGACATCACACAGCTTGCCACGAGATCGGGCACACGGTAGGCCTCGATCACGAGACGAGCCCTACGTCTTCGTCCTGCATGAAGTCGACTACTTCGAACGTGACGTTTAGCTCCCATGACACGACGGTTCACATCAACCCGAAGTACTGAAGGGAACGAGAATGAGCAAAAGGCACCATCCCTACGGAATTGCTCTTGCAACGACCCTACTGTTGGTAGCCCAGTCTTGCACCAGCTCGACCTCCCCCAGCACCACCCAGCGAACGATCGAGGTGGAGGCTGTGGCATCAACGTTCGAGAGCCTCGAGGCCATGGCGCAGGCATCAGAGATCATCGTTGAAGGGGAGATCATCGAGGTTGCAGATGGGCGGTTTCAGCCCCATCCGATCAATGAGGGCGAGGGAGACCTTGGTCTGAGCCTGACGATCGAGATCGCCTCGGTCCTGAAAGGGGACGTCGAACCGGGAGAAACCGTAACCGTGCCATGGGCAGGGGGCTACTACGTCGAACCCGACGGCACCCGAATCCCCCTCGTGATTAATGGTCAGGCCCACCCCGAGGTCGGAGAGAACAGCTTGTGGTTTCTCGGCCCACACCCGGATGGTGGTGCTACATGGGGCCTGGTCGCCTTCGAGGGCCGCCTACTCGTCGAGGACAACGGGGAGCTGGCCCTTACGACCCACCGTCTCGACTCCGGGGCGGCCCTGGAACTGAACGCGATGACCGTCGACGAGGTACGTCAGGCTCTCTCCAACTGACTTCCTCGTCGAGCCGCCGTTCGCTCCGGAAGGTGAATGGTTGTGGCTAAGGGCAGGGCCGTCGTTAACCTTTTCGGTTCACATGTCAGAAGACACCACCTTCCTGACTCCCGCTGCGTTCGAGAAGATGCGAGACGAGCTCGAGCACCTCAAGACCGAGGGGCGACAGCACATCGAGGAACGCATCGCTGAGGCGCGCTCGCATGGCGACCTCCGTGAGAACGCCGACTACGACGCGGCCAAGAACGAACAGGGGCTCATGGAGGCCAAGATCCGCAAGCTGGAGCACACGCTCCGGGTTGCCGAGGTTCGAGAAGTTGTCGACAGCGGGAGGGTCGAAGTCGGCTCGCTGGTCACGGTCGTGGACGGGGACGGCGATGAGCTGGAGTAT
>QQVI01000155.1 GCA_003388545.1 Actinomycetota bacterium | reverse complement strand
CTTCAACCGCTTGAAACAGACCATGACCGAGGACGACCTGACCACGCTGCAGCTGATATACAGGGAGTCGCGGTCGTTGTATCACTCACGAAACCCTTTCCCGGTCGGGGGTGTGGTCGAAGACCCCGCCACCGGCGCCGCTGCAGCGGCGTTGGGCGGCTACTTGCGGAATGCACGGCTCGAGGACCCGCCTTTTGCGTTCACCATTCGCCAGGGATTCGACATGGGCCGGCCCAGCGTTCTCAGCGTTGAAGTTCCCTCGAGCGGTGGCGTCGTCGTCAGCGGTCCTGCAGTCGACCTCGAGTCCTGACCCGCTCGGCCTCGCTCTCCAGAAAGGCCATCACGAGCTGCGCAACGGCGCGGCTCCGCAGTGAGGAGAAAGCGTCGAAGCCATGCTGGCCTCCGACGACCTGGTGGTAACGAGCCTCGGCTCCCACGGTTCGCAGCGCATCGACGAAATGGACCGACTCAGCTGGAAGCACCACCGAGTCGAGCTCACCGTGGAGAACACAGAAAGGCGGGGCGCTCTCATGGACCAGGTCTATCGGGGATCCGAGGCGGTAGAGGTCCGGTGACTCACTCGACTTGGCTTTCATGACGTGCTTGGCGATGAAGGGCCAGTCGTACCTGGTCTCGTTGCGAACGAGAAGGTCATAGATGCCATAGTGCGGGGCACAGGCGAAAACCGAAGTGTCGGCGTCCTCGAACCCGGGCTGAAGCCACTGGATGCCGTGGGTGAGTGCGGCCAGTGCCGACAGATGGGCGCCAGATGAGCCGCCTGCGATTGCCACGAGTTCGGGGTCGATGCTCAGATTGCTTGCTTCCGACTTCGCCCAGGCAATTGCTCGCTTGACCCCAATCAGGTGGTCGGGGAAGGTGGCGGCCGGTGAGAGTGGATAGCTGATGTCGAGCACCACCCATCCCCTGTCTGCCAGGCCGTGCAGGAGTGGACGAGCTTGGCGGCCCGGCGATCCTCGCATCCAGGAGCCGGGATGGAGGTAGATCAGTGCCGGTGCCTTTTCGACGGACTCCCGCCTGATGATGGTCATGGTCAGGTCGGCGTGATAGGGGATGCCCTCTGAGACACTCACGCCCTCCGGTACTGTCTTCGCAATTCGGAAGAGGGCCGGCAAGGAAGGCGAGTCACCTGCTTCCGCCGCTGACCGGAGCGATCGCCTCATGAGGACGGCATGCCCGATGACAGTGAAGGCGAACAATCCGAGGGCCGTCGCTCCGAGACCCGTGTCTGCGCCGCCGGTCCACACGAGAAGCATTGCCAGCAAGAAGTGCACGACCATGGCCCAAGGAGCGAGCTCGGAAACCACCATCCCGGGCAGCCAGAGCGGTGGAAAGCGTCGCCCGGGCGGCACAGGCTTCCTCAAAGCATTGATCGTCAGCAGCGCCGCAGAAGCAAACCACGTGAAGACGATGGCAGTCAGCACGAGCAGTTCCTTAGGTTTGCCGTCTCACATATGAGACGTGGGACGATTGGTTCGGGACTAGATGGGTCAAGGGCTTTCCGGCTCGCGGTAGAGAAGGGCTCCGTAGTGTGCGCCGGCGCCGAACGCCGCAAAGCAGATCAATGAGCCCGGGTTCACCCTCCCGGCCTCCCGCAGTTCGTGAAACAGGATCGGAAGAGTCCCGGCCGTCGTGTTCCCGTATCCGCCGATGTTGGACGGCACCTTTTGCGGGTCCATCTTGAACTGCCGGCGGACTCCCTCCGTGATGCGGTCGTTCGCCTGGTGGGCAACGATTAGGTCGATGTCCTCGAGGGAGATGCCTGCCTTCGTTGCCACGGCACGGGCTGCCTCGGGCATGAGGCGCACCGCGCGTCGATACAACCCGCCACCGTCCATCACAGGAAGGTGGGTGTCGGCCTCTATCTGCTCTGAGGAGACATAGGGCCTCGACTTGGAACCGACTCCGGGAACCATTATCAGCTCGAAGCTCGCCCCGTCAGTGTGCAATGAGCTGGCAAGGACTCCTTCGACATCGTTGTCTGACTTCCGAAGGACCATTGCGCCTGCGCCGTCACCGAAAATGACGCTCCAAGACCGGTAGCGGCTGTTGCGCTCATAGTCCTCTCTAGGGATTTCACTCCCACCGTCGCCCAAGACGGCCTGCCATGACGCCTCACTCCATGGCTGAAAGCCGGCGTGAACCTCAGCCCCGACGACCAGCGCCACTTCCCCTCGTGCTGAAGTGAGAAGAGAGTCGGCCAGATCGAGACCGTACAAGAAGCCGCTGCACTGCTGGCGAAGATCGAAGGCGGCGATATGGCCGAGCCCGAGGCCCTCTTGCACCAAACCCGCGATGCCGGGGGCCATATAGTCTGGTGTCATCGTTGCTGTGACCACCACGTCAACCTCGGAAGGGCCGACGCCGGCGGCGTCTAGAGCCCGGTGCGAGGCTTCTATGGCGAGGTCAGACGCGCCCACCCCTCGATCCGCGAACCTCCGCTCTTTCACTCCTGTCCGCGTTGTGATCCACTCGTCGCTGGTGTCCATGATTCGCGCAAGGTCATGGTTGGTAACGACATTGTCAGGCACGTACATGCCTGTTCCCGCGATCACACTGCCCAATTTCGCTCCTCAGCTCTCATCTATCGCAATGTTCGGCACCGAAACTACCCGTAGATGTCGAGAATGATGGACAAAACGTTGACACGTCGTCTTCTGACGGTGACCGTCCTCGTCTTGGCTTTCGCTCTCTTGAGCCTTCTGCTGCCAGTTCTCCTCCTGGTTGCCCTGGGTGTCGACCTGTATCGATACGCGAAGGATCGAACCCCGGCGATGGCGGCTCGCATCGTCGCGTTCGGCTGGGCCTATCTATTCGGGGAAGCCCTTGCGGTCCTGGCTCTGGCAGCTGTCCTCCTGTTCGGAAAGGCTCGGTCGCTCTCAGCTACATATCGACTGCAAAACGTGTGGGCGGCTTGGAACTACAACGCCTTTCGATCGATATTCAACGTCCGGTTCGAGGTGGAGGGCGAAGATGCCGCCGTCCCAGCTCCGCTTGTGATCCTGGCCCGCCACGCCTCCTTGATCGATTCCCTCCTGCCGATCATGTTTGTGGGTAGGGCGCACCGGATGAGGCTGCGCTATGTCCTCAAACAGGAATTGCTCGCCGACCCGGCACTCGATATCGCCGGCAACCGCTTGCCGAACCACTTCATAGATCGAAGGTCAAAGGACTTCGATTTGGAGCTGGCGTCCCTCCGTGAGCTCGCATCGGACCTGGGCGCCGACGAGGGGGTCGTCATATTCCCTGAGGGGACGCGCTACTCCGAGAGGAAGCGGGCGAAAATCGCTGCTCGCCACGAGGGCCGGGCCGGCGTCATCTCCGCGCTTTCCCGCTCATATCGTCGCGTCCTCCCGCCAAAGCCGTCAGGCACACTGGCCCTCTTGGCGGCAACGAAGGCCGACGTTCTGGTCCTGGCCCACCGGGGCCTCGAGGGTTTTGCGCGGGTCGCCGACATCTGGAAAGGCGGCCTTGTCGGCTCTCGTATCTCCGTTGGGATGTGGCGGGTGCCACGGTCGGCCGTGCCCTCTGGAAGAGCGGAGCAAACCGAGTGGCTCTACAAGACCTGGGCTGATGTCGACACCTGGATCACGAGCCGTGAGCTGACCATCGGCGAGCCCGCCGTTTCCCGCTAGTCGCGCCAGGCGTTCTCGATGATTCCCGGCGGCGGGAAGTGCTATCCCAGCTGGTGTTCTCGACGATTTCGTTGCTATCTGTCTGAAACATCTAAATGTTTCGCCCCTTCATGTTGGGTTACCAATAGCTAGTACTTTGCCGATCCATACCGGAGCTGAGGAGAACCCCCAACATGTCGCGTTCCTTGTTCATACGCCTTGCCGCGCTCTTGCTAGTGCTGGCGGCCTGCACCGGAGAGACCGGTGCGACCTCGACCACCGTCACGCCTGATGACGGCACGACCACGACGCGAGGGGAGGGAGATACGACGACGACCCAGGACGCCGGTGGGCCCGTTGAGGGCGGAACGCTCGTTGTTGCCATATCGTCCGATCCCGGTCATCTGAACCCTGCGATCACGACCAGTGGAGGTACCCACACCGCATCCGAGCTGCTCTACAACGGTCTGGTCGAGCTCAGCGATGAGGGCGAGCCGGTCCCAGGGCTCGCCGAGGATTGGGAGATAACCGAGGAAGGTCGGGTTTACACCTTCACCCTGCGCGACGATGTGGTTTGGCACGATGGAACCCCATTCACGGCTGACGACGTCGTGTTCTCCTTCAACGAAGTGTTGCTCCAGTACCACTCCCGCACCTCGGCTTCGGTAGGCAACGCTGTGGAGTCGATCGAAGCCCCGGACGACACAACTGTTGTCTTCACCTTCACCGAGCCATATGCCCCGCTCCTGCAACAGTTGAGCGTGACTGAGGCTCCAATCGTCGCCAACCATGTTTATGAGGGCAGCGATCCGAACGAGAATCCTGCCAACCTGGAACCGATCGGGACGGGACCGTTCCGTTTCGTGTCATACGAGCCGGACTCGGAGATAAGGCTCGAAAAGAACCCCGACTACTTCAAAGACGGCCTTCCGTATCTCGACGAAGTCGTGATGCGCGTGATACCGGAGGCGGGATCGCAAGTGATCGCTCTCGAGGCTGGCGATGTCGACTGGCTCTGGGGTGTCCCCGGCCCCGACCTGGAGCGGTTCCAGGCCGACGACAACTACGGCTTGCTCCGAACCGGTGTGAACCCTGGTGGGCAGAACTGCATCATGACCGTCAGTTTCAACCTCGACCAACCGATGTTCCAGAATCGCGACGTTCGCGAGGCGCTGACTCATGCATTGGATCGGCAGGCATTCCTGGAGAGGGTCCTTTTCAATCAGGGGAGGGTCGCCGAGGCCCCGATCCACAGTGGAATTGGCTTTGCACATGGTGAGAACCTGGACATGCCGGCGTACGACCCCGATCTCGCCGCGCAGATGCTCGAGGATGCGGGTTGGGTCGACCAGGGTGACGGAACGAGGGCAGCTCAGGGCGTGGATGGCGTTGCCGATGGGACGCCCCTTGCCTTCAACTTCCTTCACTTCCCGACATTCACCGCGTACGGTGAGTTGTTCCGCTCCCAACTTGGAGAGGTAGGCGCCGATGTCACCCTCCAGCCGCTGGAACCGCCGGTATTCGTGGAGACCGTGTTCATCAACAGGGACTTCGACACCAATATCATCTCGTTCTGCAATGGGACGGACCCAGAGATAGGCGTGAAGAGGATGTACATCACCTCGAACATCCAGCCAATCCCATTCTCGAATTCGTCGGCGTACTCGAACGAGAATGTCGATGCTTTGTTCGAGCAGGGCGCCCAGACGGTGGACACCGAAGCGCGCAGTGCCATTTACCAGGAGCTTCAGGAGATCCTCGTCGAGGAGCTGCCCTACTTCTGGATTGTTGAGACGGAAGGCTTCCGGATCCACACGGCCGCCTGCACCGGATTCTCAGCTTCAGGTCACTTTGCCGAGGCGGCGTGGTGCGATAGGTGAATGCCGGGTATGTAGCCCGACGACTACTACAACTACTGCCCTCGATAGCGGGGATCGTCCTGGTTGCCTTTCTGCTCTTGCAGATGGCGCCAGGAGATCCGATCCTCGCTCTCGCGGGTGAAAGCGGCGATGCCGAGTACTACGCCTTCATGCGCGAGAAGTTCGGTCTCGACGACTCCATGCCCGAACAACTCGCGAGGTTCGCAAGCAACGCCATCAGAGGCGATCTCGGAGTCTCGTATACCCAAGGTCGCCCGGCTCTGACCATCATTGGGGAGCGCCTCGGCGCAACGCTCCTTCTCGCCGGGTCGGCGTTGGTCATCTCAACGATCGTGGGAGTGTTGGCCGGCGTCATCGCAGCTCGGTACGCCGGAGGCGTTCGCGATGCCGCCATCACAACAGTGACCCTCTCCCTCTACGCAGCTCCCGTGTTCTGGATAGGACAGTTGGCCCTTCTGTTCTTTGCCCTCAGGCTCGGCTGGTTCCCAACGAACGGTATGACAAGTCCTAGTCCGCCCGACACCGCATTCGGCCAATTCCTCGATCTACTTCACCACCTCGCCTTGCCCGCGTTGGTGCTGGCTTCTCAACAAGTCGCATCAGTGTCACGATTGACGAGGATCGGGCTCGTCGAGGAGTTGAGCACGGACCACGTTCGGACGGCGCGTGCCAAGGGCTTGCGCGAATCGACTGTGGTTTGGCGCCACGCTTTGAGGCGGGCGCTTGGTCCGGTCTTCACCGTGATTGGGGCCAGAATCGGATACCTGTTCTCTGGAGCAGTGGTTGTCGAGATCGTGTTTGGTTGGCCCGGCATCGGAAGGCTGATGCTGTCGGCTGTGCAGACGAGAGACGGGCCGATACTCCTGGGCATCTTCCTGCTTGTTTCGACGGCGGTGGTGGTAGCCAATCTGATCACCGACCTGGCGTACGGAACCGTCGACCCGAGGATCAGGTACCGATGATCCTCGGGAGGTCAGAATCGAGACACCAGGCGACGACGCTGATTGGGCGTCTGTTCGCCACGACATCAGGCAAAGTCGGAGCGATCGTCACCCTGATCGTCCTTCTGGTGGCGATCTTCGCGGACGTTCTTGCCCCATATGACCCGTTGTCGCCGATCGGGCCTTCATTGAGCCCACCGACGAGGGAGCACCTGATGGGCACCGATGCGCTGGGCAGAGACCTATTGAGTGGCGTCATTCACGGGGCGCGCACTTCGATGGTGATCGCATTGTCGGTTGGCGCGGTTGCGATGGTCATCGGCGTTCTCGTCGGAGGCATCTCCGGTTATGCGGGAGGCCGACTCGACGACATTCTCATGAGATTCACTGAGATCGTTCAAGTTCTTCCCCGCTTCTTTCTCGCGATACTCGCCGTCGCATTCTTCGGGCCCGGACTTCTCACGTTGATCTTGGTCTTGGGGTTGACCTCATGGGTGATCCTCGCCAGGGTCATCAGAGCTGAGGTCTTGAGCCTTCGGGCGAGGGAATTCGTGGATTCCGCTCTCACACAGGGTGCTCGCGGCAGCAGGGTGCTGTTTCGTGAGATCCTGCCGAATGCCATTCCAGTCGGGATCATCTACCTGGCGCTTCTGCTGGCCTTCATAATCCTCATCGAGGCCAGCCTCGGATTCCTTGGTCTCGGGGATCCGAATGCCATCAGCTGGGGTTTTCTGGCAGGCCAAGCTCAGCAGTTCCTACGGGTGGCCTGGTGGCTGTCGGTGTTTCCCGGTCTTGCGATCACCGCAACGGTTCTCGGCCTGAATCTTCTTGGCGACGGCCTCACTGATGCTCTGGGCCGAAGATGACACAGTCCGTCCTGTCGGTCAAAGGCCTGCGAGTGTCTTTCCCGACTCCCGACGGTCGAGCTCGCGCAGTACAGGACGTCGGCTTCGACCTTGGTCGAGGGGAGACGCTGGGAATTGTTGGGGAGTCGGGAAGTGGGAAGACCGTGACCGCCCTCTCGATCATGGGCCTGGTCCCCAGGCCCGGTGAGATCGAAGCTGGGTCGATCGAGCTCAACGGGGAGAATCTGCGTCGGCTCGGAGAACGTCGTCTTCGGCAGGTTCGCGGCTCTGAGATAGGGATGATCTTCCAGGAGCCGATGACCTCCCTCCATCCGACTTTGCGCGTCGGGTTTCAGATCGCGGAGGCGATTCGCGCCCACGACGGGGTGATCTCGAGAGAAGAGGTCAGGGCAAGAGTCGAGTCGCTCCTCGATCGAGTTGGCATACCCGATGCCCGCACCCGAGCTGACGAGTACCCGCATACCTGGTCGGGAGGGATGTTGCAGAGGGCAATGATCGCGATGGCGGTCGCAAACGACCCCGACGTGCTCATAGCCGACGAGCCCACGACTGCGCTCGATGTGACGATCCAGGCCCAGGTGCTCGAAGTATTGCGAGAGATGAGAACTGAGACCGGCGCCGCCCTCATCATCATCAGTCACGATTTGGGTGTGATCGCAGAGATGTCAGATCGCATCGCGGTGATGTATGGGGGAAGGATCGTCGAAACGGGTACCCTCGAAGAGGTTTTCTCGAGACCGCTCCATCCGTATACGGCGGGACTGATGGCGAGTATCCCCAGCTTGGAGGGACCGGTCGGGTCGTTGCCATCGATACCTGGAAGGCCTCCGGACATCGCACAACTCCCGTCTGGTTGCTCCTTTCATCCCCGCTGCCAGCTGGCCCAGGAAGTCTGTGCGAGTTCGGTTCCAGATCTCGGCAGCCGGGACGGCCATGGGGCGGCATGTTTCTTCAGCGACAGCGTTGAGCGTCCGGTTCAGAGCAGCGCCAATGTCCTCGTAGCCCAGCGCGAGCGCATCCCGACACCACCGCTCCTCGAAGTCGACGATCTCCGTGTGCACTACAAGGAGCGGCGGCGGCTGTTCGATCGGCGGGCCCGCGTAGCTCGCGCGGTCGATGGCATCAGCCTCACCGTCGCCGAGGGTGAGACACTCGGATTGGTGGGGGAGTCCGGATGCGGGAAGACCACCACGGCGCGCGCCATCTTGCGCCTGGTTGAGCCCACTTCGGGCCACGTCCGTTTCGAGGGTCGCGACCTTTGTCACACGGAGGGCTCGGACTTGAGGCGGCTGAGGCGCGACATACAAGCCGTCTTCCAGGACCCATTCGGCTCTCTGAACCCGAGGCTGACCGTGAGGAAGATCGTGGCGTCGCCGCTCGAGATTCAAGGCGAGATGAACCGAGCGGAGATACGCGAGCGAGTGCGTGATCTCCTCGAGCTCGTCAGCCTCGGGCAGGAGCTCGAAGACAGGTACCCGGCCGCCCTCTCGGGCGGACAGAGGCAAAGGGTGGGCATAGCGAGAGCCCTTGCACTCGAGCCCGCCATGCTCGTCCTCGACGAGCCACTTTCGGCCCTGGATGTCTCCATCCAGGCTCAGATACTCAATCTCCTCAGAGATCTTCAGGACCGCCTCGGCCTTTCATACTTGCTCATAGCGCACGATCTCGCAGCCGTTCGCCATCTCGCGAACCGTGTGGCCGTCATGTACTTGGGGAAGATCGTCGAGTCTGGATTCAGGGACGAGGTGTACTCCCACCCAGCGCACCCATACACGAAGGCTCTTCTCTCGGCCGTACCGGTCCCGCGTCCCGGAGCTCGCAGCGATCAGATCGTCCTGCGCGGTGACTTGCCGGAGATTGGTGACCGATCTGTCGGATGCAGGTTCGCCAGTCGCTGCTATCGGGCGGAGGCGAGGTGCCTCGAGGCTGAACCCGAGCTCCAAGGTGAGCCCCATGCCTTCGCCTGTTTCTTCCCCCTGGCCGAAACGGTTAGTTGATCTCTGGGAACACGCCTGACTCGATAGAGCGCTGAAACTCGATGGCTTCGCGAGCGTGGCTTTCGTCGGTCTTCTCCAGGGCGATCCCGAGATGTATGTGGACCCAATCGCCGATCTCGACGGTCTCACCTTGCGCCCGAATCATGGCCACCGAGACTTCGCTACGGGCGCCGTCGAGCTCGGCGATGGCATGTCCCGAGCTCTCGTCCAAGAACTCGACGATCTTTCCTGTTGTCCCAACGCACATGACCAACACCTCGAGCGGGCCCGACGACTACGAGTGTAGTGGGGTGTATGGTCACCTATATGTCGCGCGCCTTCAGGTGGCCCGCTAGTCTCTGCGCAAGATAGGAGAATGATGGTTTGGTGGTGGATCGGCAACGCAGTCCTCATCCTTCTGGTGATACCTGTGGTCGTCCTCATCGCCAACCGGGTGATATCTCCTCTCGACGAGATCAAGAAGTATGCCGACGACATCCTCGCGAACGGTGTGCTCGTGACCGGCAACCTGGATCCGGTTCCGGCTCTGGTTGAGACCCGCCGGATGGTCGGAGAGACTCTGCAAGGGGTAGCACGTTATGGTGCCGCCCTAGACGAGATTCTGTGAAGGAGGGCTTCAGGTGCCAGCCGCTGCAGTAGTGACACTGATCGGAGTCGGAATCCTCGTGCTTGCATTGGCCTATTACCTGATCAGGATTGCCTGGACGCTGAGACAGGTGATCGACACATTGGGCAAGGTCACGTTCGGCGTACGCGCCATTGCGTACCAGACGGAACCGGTCAACGAGATTGCAGCCGAGATCCAAGGTGACGTCGAGGCGATGGAGAAAGCCCTGCGATCTCTACTTGATTCCAAGCTGTCACAACGGGACATCGCAGGATGACCCTCGAGTTTCGATGTCGCGACGTGGGCGTTGTCTGCAAAGGCAAGATTCGCTCTGACAATGAAGAGGACTTGATCGCACAGATCGCGAAGCACGCTGACGAAGTCCACGACGTGCCAAATCTGACCCAGACCCTGGTCAATTACGCCAAGTCCACGGTCACCTCGTCTTCGCCGGGCGAGTCGGAGTCCTAACCGCCTGGCCGTCAGCCTTTTTGGCGCAACCCGATGCTTCGAATCTGGTCAATGGCATGCCTGGCCATGGTGGCCTTCCCGTCTCCCACACCGAACCCGCCCCTCTCGTCGATCGACGAGGCCAACCCCCCTGATGAGCCGCTTGGCATGAGCCTCACGGTCACGGGCTCGCCGACTAGGACACAGGCAGACCGGTATTCGTCGGCAACCTCTGCCGGCGGCCTGCTCATCAGCTCCTCGATTCTGGCGAGAGCTGCGACGAGAGCATCGATTCGAGATGCGACGTCCGTGGAGAAGCGAAGAGTGAGAATCGTCGATTCGATTTTGTTGGCCGAGAGTTGAGTTGAGGCGTGCGCGCTCCCGTGCTTCGCCTTCGCCGCATCGACGCCGAATTCGGGCCACCAGGGCCTGGCGGCGATACCGGCTGCAGCCAGGCCTGCCGACAGTGCGAGTAGTCCATGAGCCCAGAGGATGTCTTGATGGTCGACGGCGACCGGTGGCTCGAGGATGATCGACAGGGCTAAGCCGACTTCGAAGCCGAGATCGCCGCCCAGCCGCGCCGTCGGTGATATCTCAGTGTCCGCAATGACTAGCGACCCGTGCCCGGCGCCACGCTGGCGAAGCCATCCCAAAGCGACCGATGTGGTGGTCAGGGCAACCGGATAGTGCTGCACGGCGTTGCCAAGGCTCAAGCCCTCCAAGGCACGCGCGACTTCACCCTCCGACAATGCTGAGCTCATCCCGGCCCGGGGTTGAGGCGTTCGACTTCCCATCCCCCCTCAGAGGCGACCATCTCCAGCGATCCCACCGGAAGAGGTTCGAGCTTTGGCCCGACCTCGATCTCGAATCTCTCGACGAACGTCACTTTGACGCGGTCGGCGCCCAAGCGTATGGGGGTTCTTTCAACCTCCACCTTTCCCAGGTCGACGGTTTCGAGGTCCTTCGCCAGGCCCGAGAGGAGGTCTGCCAGGAACTCGACATGGTCGAGCACATCCGCAGTGCCGTCGAGAAGGGCCTGGCCAAGCTCGGGGGGCAACCCCCGGCTGATCCCTCGATCGACGATGAAGGACCGTGCCGAAGCCGAGAAAGACGACCACACCACGCCTGGGTCACCCTCGTAGATCGCCCTGAGAAAGTTCTCGGCGAGGGTGACCGGATCAGTTTCATGGGTACCGCGGGTCATCCGGGCTCGGGCCTTTCATGTCCCATGGCGCTGAGCAGATCTCTGACGCGCATCCGCTGGATGATCTCGAGATGCCCCAGAGCCTTTTCGAGGGCGACCGCCGATGGTCCCGAGAACTGGTCGTCGACCTCTGACTGAGCGGCGAGTCGGGAAGCGAGTCCCGCCTCCAGATGTTCGTGTGGTTGCTCCATCAGTATCGAGAGCCAGTCCTTCGTCAGTGCCGGCAGCGAGTCATTGCCGAACTCGATGATGGCCTGATCCAGCGCCTCGAGATTCTGCGCCCGGTGGGGCTCGGGCAGGTCGAGATACGTCCGCATGCGAAACCTGAGCAAGTCCAGGCGTTCGGGGGCGGATAGCGCGGCCAGTAGCTCTACGAAGTGACGAAGGCGGTTGGAGTGACCCGTCATCGCCTCGAGACGCTCGAGAACCCGCGTGAAGTTTGCGTTCACTTCCCTCCATTGCTCGGCGTTGACCCTGGGGTCGAAGACCATCAATGCCTCTTCGAGCCTGGCGAGCGCCCGACGCTGACTGGTCAGGTCTCCCAGCGCTATTTCCTCATATGCGACGGCGAGGTTGTTCTTGGCGAGCGCATGCTGGAACGGATAGGACGACTTTGTGAAGATAGAAAGTGAGGCGTCCAGCGCCCGGATCGAATCCGAAAGCAAGCTCGTCCGATCGCCAGGAAGGCTGAGGAGTGCCACGCCGAGGGAGTGGTTGGCCAGACCGTAGACGTATGGAGCACTCTCGGGTTCGACCAGGTCGAGCGCCTTGCGGTAGTCGTCAGTGGCCGCCTGCAGGCTGCTTTCGCTGCCCACAGCTGCACGTGCCAGGCCACGGTTGATCAGAGTGGCCGCCCTCTGCCTCTCGTACCGCACGTCCGAAAAGGCATCGAGCGCGAGATCGAAGGCGGCGATTGCCTCTTCGGCATTCGCCAGATCTGTCTCGGCAAGGCCCAGGTTATTGAAGGCGGAGCCGATCTCAGCCGGCGAGTCGAGACCGTGGAGCACTCTCGTCGCCTCCTGGAAACGATCCCGGGCAATGCGGGTCAAGCCGAGATCTCTTTCCGCCGCCCCCAAAGCCGTCAACACCCTTCCCCTCAGCAGTGGATAGCGCCGCTCATCAAAGACCTCCAGTGCCTCGGCATAAGCCTGTATTGCCAGCTTCAGGTTGTCGCCATGCTCTCCGTGGGGCGACTCGGCCAGTGCCAGACCCAGATTGAACTGAAGAGTCGCATACTCCTCAGGATGGGACGAGCGGGGGTACCTGTCGATGCTTGCTCGCAGCTGTTCCAGAACACGAAGCTCTTCACTCATCATGGCCCACTCCGAGCATTTCGATTGACAGGCGCAACGCCTCCTCGGCGGCAACATGAGCGGCGACCTCTATCTCCGGCGTGAGGTCGCGTCCAAGCTTCTCAGCGTCCATGGGCTGAATCCCGAGCAGAAGGGTCCTCTCGGGTAGTACTCCCAATGCTCTTGCCAGTGCCATGGCACGTTCGGGGTTGGTGTAATGCATGTCGGCGAGATAGTCATACTTCGCGATGCCTTCGAGTTCCGCCACATCGAGCACGTCGGGTTGTATCACCATCACCGTCCCGGGATCCCTGCCCCGATCGGCGCAATCGACGAGTACTAGCGCGCCGTATTCCCCGGTGAGCAAGGTTTGGACCAGATGCACCCCGCCTATCCCGAAGTCGAGCACATCGACTCCCTCCGGAAGGTCGTGACCCTCGAGGATCTCGGCAACGCGAGGCCCAACCCCGTCGTCACTGCGCAGGATGTTGCCCACACAAGCGATCAAGACCTTCGGTCGATCAGTTCGTTTCGGCGACATCAGCCTTCGATTCGGCGACTCTCAGCGCGTAGCCCTTGACGACCCACCAGGCGATGTATTCCTCGAGCTCGGCCCAGGTCTCCTGAGACACCGTCCCTTTCCAGTGGTCGAGTCGCCGGTCGATCTCGCCGGCAATGAGATCGTCGAGGGACTCGACGATCGTCTGAGGGCTGAGGAGGAAGAGGTCGGGCTCAGACGTTCTGATCGATGCTGCGATCTCGGATGCTCTCTTGTCTGCAAACTCGAAGTTGAGATCGCTCGTCACCGGGTGTGAGCCTCGGGCCTCGACTTCTTCGAGCTTGCGGAGGCAGTACCCGACGGTGAGAGCGTTACCGGCCCATATGCCGATCTCGGCCTGGGGCTGCTCGACTCTCTCCCTCGCCACGATTCGATTCACATAACTGTGGGCGGTGCTGGATAGTGGATGAGCCTGCGCCAGGGCACGTGCCCGGAAAGCCAGGGTCGGCTCGTCCGAAGTCAAGGCTTGGATTGAATCGTGACGCTCTGCCATCTCGTATCGTCCTGCTCATCGTCGACCTCGATCTTGATGAACGACGGCCAACGGCTCCTCACTGCCTTCTCGACGCTCTGGGTCAGGGTCACGACCGAAGAGGGACAGCCGGAGCACGAGCCGAGCATTCTCACCCTCACGATGCCCCCTTCGATGGCAACGAGTTCGATCTCCCCACCGTGGGAGTGGACGTACGGGCGAACTTCGGCAATTGCCTCCTCAACGAGCGGGGTCGGGTCGTCCTCTTCTTCCAGGAGCCCGTAGACAGAAAGCAGATGAGCCACGAACGGGTCGGCGGTGGCCTCGTCGAAGATTCCGGTGGCCTTCAGCCCTGCGACGAGGCGGACCAATGCCTCGCCATGCATAGCGTCCAGCAGGTCCAGCATCTCGAAGACCATCCTTCGCACGGTCGGGTCCGAATAACCCTCGATCCGCTCCAGGAGTGACTGGATCCCGGTGACTATTTCCTCCAGGGATAGTTGCTGGGGGACATTCTCCTGTGGGCCGGTCGTCACTCGATCTCCTCCCTGATCATTTCCAGGATAAGGGGGATGGCGGCGTCTATCGCGTCCGAATACCCCGTCCCGAATGTTTGATCGCCGGCTTCGACATCGATCACAACCGTGTCCTCAGGAAGGGATCCGAAGTAGCGGTTCACCACGAGGACGTGGTCCAGGTCGATCACCCCGCCCACGCTCTCTCCGAGCCTGTCGATCACCTCCTGGTCGTCGAGGTCTTCGCGGTGGTCGATTCGATACTTCGTGATCTCGCCGGGATCGCGGCCCCTAGACGTGGCCCCGACGAGTATCAGACGCGAAGGTCGGAGCTCTTCCAGGGTGTGCATGACACGATGAGCCGAGTATGAAAGGTCCTCCACGATGACGTCGTCTGGCCACTCCTGCGATGCGAGCTCCTCGATGAGAAGTCTGCCCAGGTCCAGGTCACGGCGCCACGGGAGACCGACTCCGCCGATAACGGTAGGGCCAGTCAATGTCGCCGCGCTCTCGTCCATCTGGCGGACGCTAACGGTCAATCGAGAGTGCAGGAGCAGGAGTTGAGCTCGCGGGTGATGACGCCTTTGCCCGTGTCGATGTGAGTCGTGCAAGGCATGCACGGGTCGAAGCTGCGAATCGACCTCAGCACGTCTATACCCTTCACGTCGTCATCTCCGACTGACTCGAGGATCGGCGTCCCGATTATTGCCTCTTCGTAAGGGCCGAGCCCGCCGAACGGGTCGCGGGGGGATGCATTCCAGGTCGAAGGCGTGTTGATCTGATAGTTGACCAGCTTGCCCTTGTCCATGTGAAGATGGTGAGTCAGGTAGCCCCGCCCTGCTTCCCAGAAGCCTGCCCCGAGCCGCTCGTCCTTGGGGATCGTGAACTTCGTGTGGGTCTTGGTCTCACCTCGTCGCCAATAATCGAACGCCTGAAGCAGGATTCCGAGGCCGACTGCGGTGGTCCATGCGGTGGCGTATGCCCGCCCCCTGTTGCGTTCCAGGGCGTTGAGACGTCCGGGGACCTTCCAGAACATCTCCGTCTCGGGGAGGGTTGCTTCGGGCATCAGGATCCGAATCCCGTCTCCCGTTGCCTCATAGAAGTCGTTTGTGGGGTGCTTCTGAGCCAGCGCCGTCGTCCACATGCGACCATAGGTGCCAGTCTCGAGGGTCATCCGGTCCCATCGAGGCGCCGTCGACCAGGAGTACTTCTCTTTGAAGTTTCGGCCCGTGGGCTTGGGGATGGTCTGCTTGTTCCAGGCGTGATAGGGCGATAGCGGATTGCCCAGGCTGTCCTGCGGGAACTTCATGTTCTCGTCTGTGGCGTAGTCCTCGTAGAACGAATGTTCGACGAACTCCTCGATGCCCATGTTGATGTCATGAAGGCGGGTAGTCAGAAGCTCGCCGTTGATGATGATCCCTGGTGTAGACCAGCGAGCATCGCCCCACGCACTCGCGTTCTCGTAGGTGCCGTCGTACACCTCGGGCTGGTCCCAGATGCCGGTCTGTATGAGGTTGATCGGCCGATCTCCCACCCTGGCGTAATCGGGGTTCTGATCGAGGAAGAAGTCGATCACGTCATCCCAGATGCCGACGAGCTTCTTGCTGTAGTCGACATACTTCATCAGGCGGTTGTAGAACTCGTTGAAGGTCGATGTGCTGAGCGTGGTCATGACACCGCCGGGAACCAGCGTCGACGGATGGGGGTATTTCCCGTACATCAACTGGCACATCTCGCGGCCCAGACGGGTGATACCGAGTGCCTCGACGTAGTACTCGCCGGTCAGCGGGTTCATGGCGTCCATGATGTCGCCGATCGTCTGATAGCCGTGTGTGGCAGCATTTGGAGCGGGGGTTCGGCGCGCCTCGACGACGAGCTCGGGATTGGTCACTTCGACGAGGGCAGATGAGTAGTCCGGGCCCGCGAGCAGGCCAAGATGGAGAGGGTGGTCGTAGAGCATCTCGGCCACCTCACCGAGGTTTCGGACGATGGTGCCCATTGGTGGCGGGGTGATGCCGAAGGCCTGTTCGATGGCAAGGCTCGAAACGGTGGAGTGAACCCCGCCACAAACACCGCAGGCCCGTGACGATATGTCGATTGCGTCTCTCGGATCGCGCCCCTGGAGGATCAACTCGTATCCGCGGAACAGCATGGCCATCGAGTGACCCTCGACAGCCTCACGCTTCTCGAGGTCAAGCTTGGTGTGCACAGCCAAGGCACCAGCGACCCGGGTGACAGGATCGATCATCCAGTCTCTGACTCGGGGGCCCTCCTGCACCGGATCGCGCTCGAGGACTGCGACTTTGGTGTACGACCGACGGCGATCGCCGTCGTTGAGGCCGTATGGGTCGCCGACGCCTTCGCGGAGCCTGGCGCGGCCTTCGCTGTCGAACTCGATGGGGAGATTCTTGAAGCACATGGCTACTTGAACGACTTCCTAGAGTCCTGATACGCCTTGTAGAACTTGGTGGTGATCCTGTTGGCCACCATTGGCTCGCTCTTGTGGCGGGCCCAGCCGCTCGGCGCCTCTTCATCCCATCTCGGGCTTCGGTTCTTGTCGCTCATCGTGACCTGGCGCATGCGCCTGATGAAACCGCCCACGACTCTGCTCGTGTTCGTGGAAAGAGCCGATCCTGGTGGTGTCGCATAGAACGGTGAGAACTTGTCGGGAAAGCTTGGCATGGTGCATCCGATGCAGATGCCGCCCATCTGCATGCAGCCCCCATGGCCGTTGATGTTTCCTCTCTCGACGATGTTGCATTGGACGACCGGGCCCCAACATCCCAACTCGACGAGGCATTCCTTGTCTCCGTACTCTTCGGCGAAGACACCTTCTTCGTAGTAGCCGGCGCGTGGGCAGTGGCGATGCACTGTCTCTCCGAACAGCCAGGCGGGGCGGCCCAATTCGTCGAATTCGGGGAGAGGAGCAAGACCCTGGAGGAACAACAAGACGGCTGCGGCCGTCTCGGTGATGTTGTCGCCGATTGGAGAGCAGCCCGGGATATTGACGACTGGCACCCCGAACGCGGACCGGAAGTCCTTACCCAGGTAGTCCATGGTCCCCATTGCGCCGGTGACGTTCCCCTCCGCGGCCGGGATCCCTCCCCACGTAGCGCAGGTCCCGACGGCGATGACGGCGGCTGCCTTGGGGGCGAGGCGTGTGAGCCATTCAAGGCTGGTGACGGTTCTCCCCGTGTCGGGATCCTCGCCGAGGCCCATCCAGTAGCCCGTGCCGGACTTGGTCTCGTCCATCACCGAGCCCTCCCAACAAATCACGAAGGGCGCGTCCAGCTCACCATTCTCGGCCATGACCATGTTGTTGACCCACTCGGCGCCTGACTCGACGGACACCACTGTGTGAACGACCTCGACACGGGGGAGACCAGGAACCGTTCCCGCCATGAGATCTTCGGCCGAAGGCTTGGTGGCTGCCGTGAGAGCGATCGTGCAGCCATCACACGATGCGCCGACGAACCAGAACAGATAGATCTTCTCGAGTGGACCGAGCGCGCCAAAGTGCCGCTTTGTGGGCATGTGGCGACTTCGCAGGCCGATGGAGGCGAATGGGTCGGGCTTGCCTGAGACCCTGTTGATCCCTGGCTCTGGCTCGATTGTGAGGCCATTGGAGATCGTCGGGGTGGTGTTCTCGGTGGTCATCGGATCCTTTCCGCAATTCCACGTTAGCCCAACTATATGCATCGCGCAGCTACTGAAAAGTGCTTTGGGATCATTGTGCTCCAAACCGGGCGGCCGCCCTCAACCACGCCTCCCCCTAGTCCGCCGGGCGCAGTCTCCTGTGTATGCTCTAGACACATAGCTGCCGATGCGACAGAAAGGTAATGCGGATGCCAACCGAGTGGCTTATCGGATACGTGATAGGCGGATCGGTGGTGCTGATCGTCGCCATCCTCGCCGTAATCCTCATCATCGAGGCTCGCAAGATCGGTGACCAGGCACTCGAGATTCTTGCTGCGTTGGAAGAGGGCCGGGAGAACACCAAAGGTCTGTGGGAGATCGACGGCGTCAATCGGTCCCTCGAATCGGTCCGACGGTCGGCGCGTGAGGCTCGCATCGTTCTCGCCGGAGGTGAGCAATGACGACCGAGGGATGGTGGTGGCTCACCCTGGCGATCGGTCTCGTGGTCGCCCTCGTCGTTGTTGCCTTGCTGCACACGTTGTACAGGGCGGTGCGACGGATCGACGACAACGTGCTTTCCGTATGGATGATGGGCAAGCAGGTCGCGCGGAACACGGCGACGACGTGGCTGCTTGGTCAGACGCCGAGGATCGCCGGTGAGATCAAAGAAGAGGCCTTGAAACACGCAGAGTTCCTGGCGGACGTGGAGAGATCATGACCACTCTTCTCGTAGTGCTCACGGTGATCGAGATCGTGATCGCCGTCGGTGTCATCGCCGTCTATCTCGTCGCCATCGCGAACCGGCTCAACTCGATATCCGCAAACCTCGCAAAGGTCGCTTTCGGGGTGAGGGCGATCGAAGCCCAGACCGCTGCTATTGGGCCCTCGGTTGTCCGACTCAATGAGGAGCTCGAGGCCATCACCGGGGCACTTCCCGGGATTGCCGGGGCCGCCGAGCGGGTGGCTGCGAAGAAGAGCTAGCCCCGTGCCAGGCCTGATCCGGCCACCCTACGGGGAACCGACCGGGCCTTTTCTTGGCGAACACGATCTCTTCACCGCCTTTCTCAGAGGTGCGAGGACGGGGCATTCCGCTACACATCACATCGAAGAGTCGGCGCTGCTGCTCGACCGGATGGCACCGGTAGCGCTTCGCCTGGTCGAATCAGCGCTCCTGGTGCGAACCGACCTTCCGTCGCCGGTTCTGGTCGCAGCGCTGCCTGACCAGGGGGTCGAGTTGGTGATCGAAGATCCACCTCTGGCCACAGTCGTCAGCCTGGAGGTGCTGGGTCTGCCTGCTGCCGCGTGGGATCTTTGGTGCGCACACCATGTCGATGGGGAGAGGGCACTAATAGAGGCCGTATCGGCGGACATGCCGGGAGCGGGGTGGTGAATGGGACCCGGTGATCGGCGTGAGGGCTCCATGGGTCACCTGCGTCGAACGCGCACTCATCACTCAAAGATCGCCCGCCTGCCGCGTCGGGCGCAGCTAACAGCTCGATCTGAGTTGACGGAAACCGGGACTGTCTTGCTGTCTTTCGACGTGATCGACGAGGACCCTTTTCGATTTACCCCTGGCCAGTTCGTCGCGGTCGACTTGGTTCATCCACAGCTCGGATATCGTCGGAGCCCGTATTGCCTTTACGGCGGCTCGGAAGCAGAACGTACCTTTCAACTCCTGGTGCGGATCGTGCGGGAGGGCCCGGTGTCGGTGTTCCTGGGAGACCTGGAAGTGGGTGATGTCGTCAGCTTTCGCGGGCCATCCGGGCATTCCATGCTCCCTCGGGAGAGAGACACACATCTCGTGCTGATGTGTACCGGGGTGGGGTTGGGACCATGTCGGTGTTTGCTGCGCCGTCTCGCCCGAGAGGACCCTGGCCGGCGAATCACTCTCTTCTGGGGCCTGAGACTCGAGGAGGACGTCTGCCTTCTCGATGAGTTGCTCGCCTTGGAGAGAGAGCTTGTGAACTTCACCTGGGAGATCAGCCTGAGTCAGCCGAGGGGAGAATGGCCCCCGCTCCAGGGGAGGATCACCGAGACCGTGCCGCCCTTACTGGAGCGTCTCGACGACAAACAGTTCTACCTGACGAGCAACGGAGTGATGGTTGCCGAGATGGGCGCCGCCTTGCGTGAAGTCGGTGTGCCGGGATCGCGCATCTACGAAGAGTCCTTCTTCGATCACCGACATCGGCCAAGCCGTGAGGCCGTACAGCGAATCGTTCAGCGGTTCGAGACCGACATGACAGCTGAGGTACGGGCTTTCCGAACGCGATACTCGTCTGGTTAGGTCCCTGACAACGGAACCCGGCGAAGCGGGAGGCCGTCATTAGGGCAATTCCCGTCGACACCCTGCTCGGTGCCGCACAACACGCATCGATACACCCCCGTTTTGCGTGGCATAGCCGGTGTCAGGATCTCCTTTGCGGAGAGGATCGCCTTGTCGTCGATATCAGTCACGACTTGTCCGCCCTATCTCAGGCCGAAACCTTGCTTCGGACATCGAGGCGGTCGGCCAGGGCAGCGACGGCCGCAACCGCCGGGGAGCCATCGTCCACATCGACCGGGGCTGCGCCATCGCGATCGGCATCAGCGACCGACTCATCTTCTGGGACCACGAACACGTCTCGGTCGAGACCTTTCGCAATAGCGTCGCGGTCGGTGTCGGAAGTGACCCTGTTGGCCACGACCAAGACCTCTACCTCGGGATGGCGCTCGGTGGCGAGAGCACAGACCACACGGGCAACCTCAATCGACTTCACAGTTGGTTCGGTTATGACGAGGAGGGCGTCAACGCCGTTCTCCGGCATGCGACTGAGGGTGCCCACGCCTGCTTCGAGGTCGGCGATCACTACGTTGTCGCCCTCGAGGTCACGGAGCAACTGCTCCGGCGATACGCCGCAACAAGGACAGCCGGGGTCGACCTTCTCGATCCTCGATGCAAGCACGAGCCGCACGCCGTCGGGTGCGTCCCGCCCGAAGGTGTCGACCATCCCTTCGAGAGTCGGCTCGTGGCCGATGTGCCCGGCGTCGACCCCTTGACGGACTGCCATGAGCAGGTCTGTCTCCTCGGGGCCTATTCCGAGCGATACGCCAAGCATCGGGTTGGTGTCAGCATCCAGAGCGAGAACGTCGTGCCCTCGCCTGCCAAGGAGCCTTGCGAGAGTGCCTGCGATCGTCGTCTTGCCTGATCCACCCTTGCCGGCCACAGCGATCTTCATGACGTCAGCTTACAACCAATTCCTAATCGCCTTCGAGGCCCTCAGCCAGCGATGCTATCGAAGCGACGGCTGACGACTCTGGTGCGTGATCGATCAGCGCCACACCGGCAGCGTCCGCGGTGGTCACCATTGGGTCGCGGCTTATGACGCAACGCGCCGCGAGGTCCATGCGCTCCTCGATGACATCGAGGTCTCCATTGCTCTCGATCTTGTTTGCGATGAGATGGATGTGTTCGGCACCACGCTGTTCAGCCAGACGCACGATGCGCCTCCCGGTGAGAACGGATTTCCATGTCGGCTCCACCACCACCAGGTATGTGTCGGCGTACGGGGCCCAGTCGTAAGCGGTCTGACGCGTGCCCGCCGATAGATCACCGATGATGGACCAATCAGACAAAACGCCGTCCTCCGCTATGCGGTGCACGACCTGTCCGAACCCGGAGACCGAAGCGAACATCGTGCCGAGACCGAGCTCGTCGGCCTTTCCGAACTGAAGAAACCGCACCCCATCAGGACCCTCGATCGAGAATTGGCTCACGGCCCTTGCCCCCCCGATGCCTTTCTTGAGCTGCCAGCGGCCGTTCAGGTCTTTCTCGACGGCGGCAGTCAGCATCGGCTCCGTGATGTGGCCCAGGCCGAGGCTCAGGGCAAGTCCTGGCATAGGGTCCGAGTCGAGGGCGAGAGTCTTCCTCCCTTGCCTCGCCACGAGCCGGGAGAGCGTTCCTGCAACCGTTGACTTCCCCGAGCCACCCTTGCCCACCACGGCGACTCGGATCACCTCACCCATTCGCTCGACCCACCGTGTGAGACTGGACGGTCAGAAGTCAGCCGTTGGTCTTCGGGTCACCGGTGAGTGCCACCCGTTCGTACCGATCGAGGAACCTCGCAAGGAGTCTGCGGCTCTCTCGGAGGGCGCCTGCCCATGCATGCAACCATTCGGCGCCTTCTTCGGTGAGGCTGTACTTGCGGCGCGCCGGGCCTGCCTCGGAGGTCTCCCACTCAGATTCGAGCAGGTCGTCTTGCTCCATCGCTCTGAGAGCGCGGTACAAGCCTCCGGCGTCGGTGGAGCCGAGACCAAGTTGCTCGAGACGCTCGAGCAGGTCATAACCGTGGCTCGGGGCTTCGGCGATGAGGAGCATGAGGCAGGGTCGCAAGTAATTGCGCGGCAAGCCACCCTGGACGGAGTCCCATGGAGACAAGGTCATCCGTGAGCCGCTTCCACTCGCTCCGCGGCGCACGCGACCGCCTCTTCCACAGAGCTATGGCACCAGCACTCGGCTCCGCACTCTCCATGGCTCGGTTTGGTCAGCTCTGCAAACTCGTCTGCGAAGGCGCGTGCCCCGTCACTGCGGCCCAGGTCCGTGAGTGAATAACGTTCGTTGCCACGAGACTCGAGATAACCGTCTGAAGTCAAGCGGTCCAGATACCCGACAGCGAGCTTCTCTTCGAGGCCAAGGAATCTCTCGAGCTCTTTGGGGCCAATGTCCTCACCGAATCCTTCCCCTTCGATCCAGTAGAGAACCTGCAGAATCTCTTCGCGCCAGTAGAGGACTCGGAGCGCTTCCGATCGAGGCTCCGGCGTTGTCATCCCGTGAGCTCCTTGACCAGTCCTCTGATAGCGAGTACTCCCGGGCTTTCGGGTGCGACGTCGAATGGGGCTGCGCCGAGCCTCTCGGCCTCAGCGAACTTTGGTTCATTCGGAATCGATGCAATGAGATCGAAGCCGTGTGCCTTGCAGTACTCGGCGACCACGTTGTCGTCGCCGGGCTGAACTTTGTTGGCGACCACGCTCACATTGGGAATCCCCAGATCGGTAGCCAGCCTGTGATACCTGCGCGCGGTCTCCAGTGACTTGAAGTAGGCCTCGGCCACCAGCAGCATGTGTTCCACGTGTTCGGTGGATGCCCTTGTCATATGCTCCGGCGAGGCTTCCATGTCCAAGACCACCGCCTTGTCCGAGTCGTCGATCTCGCGGATTATCACGCGCACGGCAGCGTGGTTGCTGCACATGCACCCGGAGCCTGCCTGCTCGGCGCGTCCCATTGTCAACAGAGTGATGCCTCCCGGAGCGAGGATCGAGTGCTCGGAAATGATCTCCTCTAGTGGTTTGGCGAGGGTCGAGACGCTGCCACCGCGGTTGTCGCCGTTCACCCGCAACAAGTCACGCGTCAGGGGCGAGCCCGAATCGAAGCTCTCGCGCGGAAGACCCAAAGTCGTACCGAGGTTTGGGTTGGCATCTCCGTCGATTGCGATGACGTCAAACCCCTCGTCGGCCAGGACACGTGCAGTCGTCCCGGAAACGGTTGTCTTCCCTGACCCGCCCTTACCGGCAAATGCGACTTTCATGACTTCTATCCTAAGGCACTGTTCCGCTCAGGGAGGGCGCGGTAGGCAGATGCTGCACTAGATGTGGCGAACAGATAGCGGAACGCGAGATGTAGCCTGTCGCAGGTGAGTCAGGATCGGATCGAAGGAGTTGCATGACATCGGGTGCGGCCGACTGGTCCGGACTCCAGATGTTCGCCCGATATGCCTACCCGCCCAACCAACGGGGGTACTGCGGCCCGGATGATCACATGGCGTTGTTGCATTATCGGGATTCCGGCGCAATCGACGGAGGGCTGGCCGATCTCGCTCGATCCTTTCACGGGCCCTGGCCGTATTTGAAGATGCTCGCCGAGCGGACCGGGGCAGGCGGCCCCTTCAGCCGCCGGGTCGTCGAAGCCTATTGGATCGGGAATGAGCTTCTGGACGCCATCGACACGACCGACTTCGGCAACACTGTCGAGGAGCGCTTTCGCCCGCGTACGTCCGCACCCGTGTGGAGGCGCATGGCTGAAGCCATTCCTGGCGGGTTCCCTCATCACAGCTTCCATGTCTTCGTCACCTACCCATGGGTTGGCCTGCTCGAGGAGACTCATCGAGGCGAACCTCTGGAGATCCTCGATCAGTGTCGGATTCGGTGGGGAAGAGTCCGGGGCCTCGAAGGGGCTGACGCCGTCGTCGAGAGCCGGCCCCTCGAATGGGACCGGCAGAAGCTCTATCTCGGCGCACCACGTCTCGAGAACGTCACGGTTCCGGCCAGTCTGTCGGGCCAGTTGACAGAAGGTGACTATGTCTCCATGCATTGGACCTGGATCTGCGATCGGATCGATCGGCGTCAGCTCAGCAATCTCGAGAGGTTCTCGATACGCCAGCTGACCATGACGAATGAGGAGCTCTCGCATCCGGGTCCCGCCCATGTCCTCGGCTGAAACCTCTACATCGCCGGCCCGGGGACGAATTGTCTGGGTGTTGCTCTGCGTGGGCGCCGTTCTGGCGTCCTGCGGGGACGCCGGCTCGGGTGACTCCGATGCGTTGGTCATGTACACGACTGTCACGCAGGAGACGGTCGACGCCGTGGTGGCAGCCTTCCAGGAGGCCAACCCGGACGGTGAAATCGAGGTCTTCCGTGCTCCGACTGGCGAAGTAACTGCGCGAATTGCGGCCGAGCTCCGGAATGGAGAGCTCGGTGCGGACATCCTCTGGCTCACCGATCCGCTTTCCATCCAGCAGTACGAGGCCGATGGCCTCCTTCGCCAGTGGACCCCGGAGGAGGCAGAGTCGGTACCGGCCGAGTATCGAACCGAAACATTCTTCGGGACCAGGATCCTGAACATGGTCATCATCGCCGGCGAGGGTGAGCAGGTCTCCGACTGGAGTGGGCTACCTGACCTCGGGAGCGTGGCGATACCCGACCCCTCTTTCGCCGGGTCTGCGTTCGGCGCTCTTGCGTACTTTGCCCTCGACCCAGCCTACGGGCTCGACTTCTATCGTGACCTGAGGTCAAACGGGGCAGTTCAGGTGAACTCTCCGGGAGACGTCGTGTCTGGGGTTGCCGAGGGCATCTACCGGGCGGGCATGACACTGGACTTCTCAGCTCGCGCTGCCATAGCCGACGGCTCACCCGTTCAGCTCATTTGGCCGGAGTCCGGTGGGATAGCGATCTACAGCCCCATCGCGATCGTCGATTCGAGCGGGTCGGCGCTCGCCGAAGACTTCGTGAATCTGGTGTTGAGCGCCGAGGGCCAGAGTGCGATAGCGGCCACTGGCTGGCAACCGATACGCTCCGACGTGTCATGGGAGCATGGAGGACCGCAAGTCACTGTCAATTGGTCGAGAGCGTTCGACCGTCAGGAAGAGCTCCTGGACGACTATCGGTCGCTATTCGAGAGCTGATCCGTTGAGCCGCAGGTGGGACCTCAAATGGGTTGCCCTGACCCTGCTAGTGGGCACCCTCCTCGTGGTGCTGGTCTTGTGGCCAATCGGGGAGCTGATAGCCGTGGCAATCGAGCAGTACGGCCTCGAAGGCGCAGACGCCGAGCGGGCGAGGCAATCGGCCGTGAACACTCTCGCTGTCGGGCTGCTCGTGGCGGTCGTTGCCGGATCCCTTGGTGCTCTCGGTGCCCTGGTCACGGAAAGAACCGCCGTGCCGGGCAAGGCTTGGCTGCGAGTCGGCATCCTCCTGCCGATCCTCATTCCACCCTTCGTCTCTGCACTCAGTTGGACGCGCGCCTACGGCCCGGGCGGTTTGACCGACGATCTGCTTGGCGTGTCAGCCGATGGCCTCTTCGGTCTTTTCGGGGTGGTTGCGGTCGTAGCAGTGAATGCGGTGCCGCTCTCTTACCTGCTCACAGTCGCCGCGCTCAACTCGAGGGTGGAGAGCGATGTCGAGAGAGCGGCGCGGATATCGGGTGCGAGCCCCGCCTCCACACTTGGAACCATCACCGTGCCGTTGTTGGCCCCGGCGCTGGCAGGGATAGGTGCCCTCGGCTTCGTCCTGGGCATCAACGCGTTTGGGGTGCCGGCCGTGCTCGGCTCTCCGGTCGGTTTTCGCACAGTGACGACGTTGATATACGAGGATCTGGCCCTCTCCGCGCGCCCGGAGGCGTTCCGCCGGGCCATCCTGCTTGCCACCGGGTTGGTCGTTGCAGCTGTCACCTTTGTGATCGTCGCCGAGGTGCTGTTGCGTTCGGTCGGGACGGCTCCGAGGTCTGCAGCAGGCTCTGGTCCGCAGCTCGCAAAGGTGCGGCCGAGATGGGGAGTAGCCGCCCTCGCATGGGCATTTGTGGCGACCACGTCGATTCTGCCGCTGGTCGCGCTCTGCCTCGTTGCTCTGACACGGGGTGTCGGCCTCCCGCCCGTCCCGGAAAATCTGACCTTTGCCAACTTCGCGGAAGCGCTCGACGGCCGTCTGCTCGGAGCATTGCTGAGAAGCGTCGGTCTCGCTTTGCTTGCTGCCACCGTCGGGATCTTGCTCGGGGCGGGTGTTGCCGCCCTTCGCAAGCGTCGGTTTGGGGGCGTTTTCGGCGTAGTAGTGCTCATGACGTTCGCCGTGCCCGGTTCCACCCTCGCTGTGGCCATGATCCTCGCCCATGGGCGC
>QQVI01000194.1 GCA_003388545.1 Actinomycetota bacterium | reverse complement strand
TGATCGGAACGGCATTCCTCGTACTGGCCCTCGTAGGGATCGTCGGTGGTCGGGTCGTACCGATGCGTGTCTCTGTGGTTGAGTGGCCGGCATCGATGGTTGAGGGGGAAAGGCGCCGGATTCTCCTTCGTTTCGAATCGGACGGCCAGGGAGGCAGGACTTACGCCGACCTGAACTTGAGCCCAGGTCTCGAGGTTGTCGAGGCCGACGGCGCCAGGGTCTTCGGCAAGTCACGTCTGATGATCTCCGAGGTCGGGTCGAGCAGGGAAGTCACCCTCGAGGTAGAGGCCCATGGCTGGGGAAGACACTCAATCGGCCCGATCGACACCTACACCGAGGCTCCCCTCGGCATGTTTGACGTTGCCAACCACTCTCCGGGAAGACAGAGTTGGGTTGTGGTTCCGGAAGAGCTTGCCTTGAGGAAGCTTCTCTCACCGTTGGAGACCAATCTGCACTCCGGCGATCTCGTCTCAAAGCAGCGGGGACAGGGTTCCGAGTTCTCCGACCTGCGCAGCTATCGGCCGGGGGACGACCCCCGAAACATCAATTGGCGGGTCTCCTCGAGATTGGAGGGCCTCTGGGTCAACGAGCGGCATCCCGAGCGCAACGGCGACGTGGTCCTCCTGGTCGATGCCCAGGTCGAATCGAACACAGGGCTCACATCGCTGGTCGATCGGGCGGTCCGACTCGCGGCCGCACTGCTGCAAGGTCATGCCCGACGCCGTCACCGGCTCGGCGTCATAACGCTGGACGGCATGTGCCGCTGGATCGGCCCGGGTGCCGGCGAGTTCCATAGACGTCGCCTCCTCGAGCAACTCCTGGGTGTCTATCCCGGACAGGTCATCTGGGATGCGGTGGAGCGGGCTGTAGTTCGTGCCGCCAAGCGGCCGGCGATGGTCATCGCCCTGACGCCCCTGCTCGACCCCAACATGGCCGGACTTCTCAATGTGCTTCGTCGGTCGGGGATAGATGTGGCAGTGGTCGAGATCGACATGGCTCACCTTCTGCCCCTTCCCGAAAGGCGCGACCGTGCCGTGGGACGTCGTGTCTGGGCGATGGAGCGAGAGCGCATTCGGGATCGATTGTCCAGTGTCGGAGTGCCGGTGGCGTTGTGGGATGAGACGGAGCCGGCCGAAGTGCCGCTTCATCAACTCGAGCTATGGAGGACGTCTTGGCGACGGCGGCTCGGCTGACGGCGGCCTTATCGGTTGCTCTCGCATCTGCGTTGGTGCTCATGTCTCATGGCACCGGCTTCGTGGACCTGATCGGTTGGGTGGCTGTGGGCTTGCTAGCCGCTGGTCTTCTGATGGGACATCGCGGTGGAGTCACGGGCCGCTGGTCTTCTGATGGGACATCGCGGTGGAGTCACGGCGATGGCCGTGGGCTATGTCGTGCGTCTCGGTTTGCAGGCTGCGCTCGACCTGCCGATCGAGCCAGAAGTCTGGCTTCAAGCCCTCGTTCTGACGTTGTCCCTGGAGGCCGCGTCGATGTCGTTCACGCTTCGAGTCCGCCCGGTTGATCCCCTGACGATCATGGTCAGGGGTGCGGCAACCGCCCTGATCGCCGCCGGACTGGTCGCAGCCATGGGGATCGTCGTCGCGGGAACCGATACGGGTGGAGTCCTCGTCCGGGTTGCCGGCGTCGCCGCACTGGTCATTGCTGCCGGATGGGTCGTCCGCACCTGGCGCAAGTCAGGGTTGGCCTGATAGGGCAGGCGACGACTCGCTCTCAGTCGAACCAGTCTGCCGAGAACCTTCGTAGGCGTTCCGAAGCCCGAGCCTTCTTGTCGAAGCCGTCGTCGCGGAATCCGGCCGACGCCAACGTTGCCATGAGGATCCCGAGGGCAAGTGCGATCTGCCAGTACAGATCGACCGCTTCCGCCGTGGTAGCGAACGCGACCATCAGGCCCTCCTGCGGGCTGAGAGCAGATTGCTGCTGGAAGCCTGCGAGAACGTCTTCGGGCGGCGGATCGAATTCCGGTGCTGGACCGGGGAACGGCGACCCGCTCGCCGAGGTGGGTGGCCCTTCTCCGGTGTCGGCCCCACCTCCGACTACTGCCTGATCGTCGTCTGCTTGTGATGTGGTAGTCGTTGCCTGCGTTGTCGTGGTTGGGGTTTGTGGAGCGGTTGTAGTCGTCGTGGGCCGTTCCGGGCGAGTGGTGGGCGGCCCCGTGGGCGGAGGGCTGGTCGGTGGCGGGTTGGGCGGGCCCGGTGATGTGGTTGTGGTAGTGGTTGACGTCGAGGTTGTCGTGCTCGGCGGCGGAGGGGTGAAACCGGTGACCCCCAGTCCTGAGTCATAAGTCTGGATTCCGTATGCCAACAAGGCGTTTGCCTCGGAATCACCATCGACAACGATCTTGACTACGAGAGATTCGTCGGACTGATATGTGATTGTTGGCGTCTGCAGCGAGAAAGTCATCTTCTTCCACTTGAATGCGTTGGCAACCGACTTCTGGCTCGAATTGAGCAGCGCGCATGTCGAGGAGCATCTGAGAAGATGTGCGGTGACGCTCACTCCTGCCTTTTCGAAGCCCTCGGCGGCAACCCAGATCGTCAGGTTGTTCACACTGAAGGTGGATCCGGCTGCGTCGAACTCCCACTCCTGATAGAGATTCGGGTTGGTCTCTCCCGGGCCGGATCCTCCGGCCTGAATCGTGAGTCCCGGATCGTCGTTGCGGCTCGGGTCGTAATTGCCCAACGCTCCGCCTGGCAGGCTCGACATGCTCATCGAAGCAGTCGGATAGCCGTCCGCTCTGAGATAAAGAGTGTCTGGGGCAGCGCCGGCAATCCCACTCACGGGCCAAAAAGACAGGAGAAGAAGCCCTGCCAGCAACCACCCGAGCATGCGTCTCATGTCGGCACCTCTTCCAATGCAGCTGCCGATATAGCGGCCTTCACCTCGCCCAGGTAAGGACGCAAGCGAAGCTGAAAGGTGGTCCAGCCGTCAACACGCTGGTATTCGAGGTCTCCGCCCATCTCGAGTGCCAGCTCCTTCGATATGGCCAACCCGAGCCCCACGCTGCCTGCGACGAGGGCTGTTCGCCCCCGGTGAGCGAAACGCTGGAACAGTCGTTCCTCCATCTCGGTGTCGACTCCAGGCCCGTTGTCTGCGACCACCAACACCGGCCCTCTTGCCGTCTTCTTGGCGCTCACGACCACGTGATCGCCACCATGGCGGATTGCGTTAGAGATCAAGTTGTGGATGGCCTGGCGCACGCGAAGCGGATCGGCGTATGCCTCGAGGTGGGGGACCTTGACATCGATGTTCTCCCCCGTGCGGCTGTAGACGGAGACGACGGCGTCCACCTCGACAGCCAGGTCGACTCTGTCGAGAGTCGTCGTCAACGACTCAGAGTCGATTCGGGCCGCAATCAACAAATCGTTCACCATCCGTGAGAGATCGAGGGAGCTGCCATTGATCAGTTGGACCAGCTCACGGACGTTGGGGGTTGCTTCCTCGTCTTCGAGGAGCAACTCGGAGAAGCCGAGGATCGAGGTGATGGGTGTCCGAAGCTCATGGGACAGCCCCGCAATGATCTCGTCTTTGGCGAGGTTCAATTCGCGCTCCTTCTCCACGAGCGTTCGCATTCGATTCTCTTTGGTGCGCAGGCGGCGGCGGAGCACGAACCAGAAGATCACGATCGCCGTAGCGGGAATGAAGAATGCGATGCTGACGAACGTGATCTGTGCGATCCGCCCCGTTGAGCGCTCCGAGTCGGCGATCGTCGCTACAAGGGCTACCTGGCGCTCGCCGAGGGTCGCTTCGAGAGCGGCATAGGAGGCTTCGACCTCAGACTGGCGGACCGTTTCGGCGGCCGAGATCTCCCGATCGTCTGCAAGGTCGACTGCTGTGGCACCGGCATCGATGAAATCGGAGACGAGCGCGGCGACTGTCTCATCCGGCGCTGGTATGGCGGCGAGGCCTTCGAGGTTGGCACGGGCTTCCTCAACGGCGGCAGCTGCCGCGGCATCGTCGTCGGAGCTGGAGAAAAACACGGCTTGAGCGACCGCCGCTCGCGTGATACCGGCAGCTCCATTCAAAGCATTCACACCGTGTAGTTCCCGGGCATTCGTGGCCACCCGGCTCGTCCCGTAGGCATCGGCTAGGAGGACGCCCACCCCGACGAGGCCGATCAAGGCGAGCGCGACCAACGCCGCGGCAACGGCGTGGTTGCGCCACATCGCCCAGAATCGGTTCACTAGCTCTGAATATCGGCAATATCGCCTTGTTTCTTCAACTAAATAGACGCTGCCCGTCTTCAATCACTTGCAGACGGCGAACCCTGTATCTGGCGAGATGCCAAAACCCCTGCGTACGGGTGGTGCGTTTCCGACTTAACCCCCCCCCGTTTCCTTAGGTTCTACGTCTCACATGTGAGACGGTGGGAGTTTGGTTCGGGCGAAGCGCTCCGGAGCCGCGTACTGAACGCCCTACGTATCAAATATGAGCCGTAGTACCTAAGGAACGCGGGTCAGTCGAGGGTGGTGGCCGAGATCTTCCTCAAGCGGGCCAGGTCGTGATAGGCGTCCATGTACCTGATCGAGCCGGTCTTGGAGCGCATGATCACGGAGTGGGTAACCACAGTGTCGCCGCGGAACTCGACAGAGCGAAGGTACTCACCGCCGGTCACTCCTGTGGCTGCAAAGAACACGTTGTCAGAGGCGACCATGTCGGAAGCGGTCAAGACCTGATCGAGGTCCAGGCCTTCTTCCCGAGCGTAGGCCTCCTCCGTCTCATCACGGGGCCAGAGGCGGCACTGCTGCTCGCCTCCCATGCAGAGCAGGGCGGATGCCGCCAGCACGGCTTCTGGTGAGCCACCTATGCCCATGAGGATGTCGGCTGCAGTCTCGTTTTGGGCAGTGGCGATTGCCCCCGCCACGTCACCGTCGCGGATGAGACTTATGCGTGCGCCCGCTGCCCGAACGTCGTTGATGTATTTCTCGTTGCGCGGCCTGTCCAGGATCAACACGCGGAGATCGTTCACGTCTTTCCGCTTTGCCTTCGCTACCTGCTTGAGATTGTGCTCGACCGGAGCTTCCAAATCGATGCTCCCCGCAGCCTCGGGGCCTACCGCGATCTTGTCCATGTAAACGAGTCTCCCCGGCGCATACATGGTGCCTCTTCCCTCTGCGATCGCAATGACTGCAATCGCACCAGGGATTCCTGCAGCAGTCAGTGTCGTGCCATCCACAGGATCGACTGCCACGTCGACGACCAGGCCGGAGCCCGAGCCGACCAACTCACCGTTGAACAGCATCGGTGCGCTGTCCTTCTCGCCTTCTCCGATGACAACGACGCCGTCGATATCGAGCGTTGAGAGGTGGAGACGCATGCCGTCGACCGCTGCCTGGTCGGCCGCCTCCTTGTCGCCACGTCCCAGCCAACGAGCTGCGCCCATGGCAGCCGTCTCCGTGACGCGAACGAGGTCCAGACCGAGGTTGCGTTCGACCGGCTCAGGCATCAGGCGTCGACCTTGAGAATGATGGCATCGCCTTGACCGCCGCCGCCGCAGAGAGCCGCGGCGCCAATGCCACCCCCGCGGTGGCGGAGCGCATTGATGAGGGTGACGATGAGCCTCGCTCCCGTCGCGCCGAGTGGGTGGCCGAGGGCGACGGCCCCTCCATTCACATTCACCTTGTCATCTGGAATGTCGAGCATCCTCGCCGACCAGAGCGATACAGCCGCAAACGCCTCGTTGATCTCGACCAAGTCGAGATCGGACGCCGAAAGGCCCGCCTTCTTGAGCGCGACCCCAAGCGCCTCAGCCGGGCGCTCGTGGAGGGTTGCATCGATCCCACCTATCTGACCGTAGGCCAGTATCTCCGCCAGCACTGGAGCGCCGGTGGCATCGGCAGCTTCGGGATCGGCGACAACAACGGCAGCTGCCCCATCGGAGATTTGAGAGGCGTTGCCAGCTGTGATCGTCCCCGATGAGACGAAAGCCGGCCTCAAGCCGGCGAGATTCTCAACTGTCGATCCCTGACGAAACCCTTCGTCGACCTCGACCACCACAGGTTCCCCTTTTCTCTGTGGAACCTCGACCGGGGCGATCTCCTTGGCAAAGACGCCGGAAGTCGTTGCTTCCTCGGCTCGTTGGTGGCTGCGTGCCGCCCACTCATCTTGCTCTTCTCGACCTATCCCGAGTCTCTCGTTCTTGTGGTCGGAAGACTCGCCCATGACGCAATGGTCGAAGGCGCAGAACAACCCATCATGCTGCATCACGTCGACGAGAGTCGCGTCTCCGATCCGGGCGCCCCAGCGGAGCTCATGAAGCACATGAGGAGCGTTGCTCATGCTCTCCATGCCACCCGCCAGGACGAACTTCGAATCACCCGTCTTGATGGCCCGGTCGGCAAGACCGACCGCCGACATGCCCGACAGACACACCTTGTTGATCGTCGTGGAGGGAACCGTCATCGGCAGGCCACCTGCCACAGCCGCTTGGCGCGAGGTGATCTGGCCCTCGCCGGCCTGCAACACATGACCGAAGATGATCTCATCGAATGCTTCTGGGCCAATCGCCGACTGCTCGACGGCAGCCTTGATGGCTACACCGCCCAACTCCACCGCTCGAAGCGATGAGAGCGCACCCCCGTACTTGCCTATTGGAGTCCGGGCTATCCCGGTGATGACGCTGTTACTCATGAAACCTCCTGGTCTGATGGTAAACGACAGGGGAGAGACGGATCTTCCCGCCGCCTCGGTAACGTGGCCGGGTGAGACTGCTCAACCTGGACCACGTTGCTATTGCAGTGCGTGACCTCGACGCAGCGTTGGCTGCCTACAAGGAGCGGTACCTCGTCGACCCTGTTTACCGGGAGGTTGTCGAGCAGCAGGGGGTAGAGGAGGCGATGATTCCCGTCGGCGGCTCGTTCGTACAGCTGCTCCAGCCGCTGGGCGCCGACACCCCGGTCGGCAAATTCCTGGATCGGCATGGGGAGGGCCTTCACCACGTGGCATACGCTGTAACCGACATCGAGGCGGCGTTGTCTCATTTGAAGGAGACGGGAGCTCGCTTGATCGATGAACAGCCACGTGTGGGAGGCCGGGGGGCACGGATCGCCTTTGTTCATCCTGCGGATCTTGCCGGGACTCTCGTAGAGTTGGTGGAGCTGAGACCATGAGCGAGCCATTCGAGATAAGAGGCGGCGCCGATGAGTTCGAGGCTGCCGTGATCGCGGTCGTTCTCGACCACATTCGCGCCGAGGAGAGAGCCAGGCAGACGGGACGCAACCCCGACGGCAACCGCCTCCCCTCCTGGATTCGCGCCATCGATCCGCGTATCTATCCGGAGCATCCTCGCCCCTAGGGACTTCGGTGAGTCTGTTTCTTGCGTCGCTCTTTGGCGCGTTCCGCCACTGAAGCAGTGGTCGCAGATCAGCGACGGATGCGAACGAGGACGGTCTCGAGCTCGGGTGACCTCAGCAGACGGCTCACCAGGAGGAACACGGCCGTTGTGGTGAGAAGCCCAATCAGCGCGAGGCCCAATGTCGGTCCGACGCCGGCGCCCCATGCATCGCTGAGTCGGTCAACGAGGGGAGTGGCGGCTAGCCCACCGGCTGCTGCCGCCGCAACGCCCCGGAGGAACGAGGGGACGGTCCTCCTGACTCCACCCCAACCGGCGTCTCGTCCCCAAACCACGAGTAGCGCAAGCGCATACCCGGTCATGGTCAGCGTCGAGGCGAGGGCGAATCCGTTCACTCCCATGGCCTGATAGAGGATGAGCCACGTGGGGATTGCGAGCGCCGTCGCCACCGTGCCCACGACCACAGGAACCCACATCCGGCGCTTGGCGTAGAAGTGGCGGGCGATCAACTGGTGGAGGCCCCATGCCGGGATGGAGAAGGCGTAGATGACGAGCAGTCTGGCAACTAGCCCGGCCGAATCGCCCTCGCGGAATTCGCCGTACGAGTAAAGAAGGTCGACCAGAGGTCGCGCGGCCACAACCAGAAGCGCTGTCGCAGCCGATGCGATGAACACGGTGTTCCGGGCAGCTCTCTCCGTGGTCTCGTTGAGCTCGTCAGCCTTGCCCGAAGCCGCGAGCCGGGCGAGGAAGGGGTAGGCGGCCACACCAGCCGCTTGGGCGATCACCCCTATGGGCACCATGTTGATTTGCCGGGCGAAGGAGAGAGCTGATGCGGCACCGACCTCGAGTTGTCCAAACCACCGGACGAACTGCTCGTCGAGCACGGCGACGGACTGTCCGATCATCAGCGGGAGAGCCAGGAGGAGGTACTCACCTACGGCCGAGTCGCCCTCCACGGGAACCAGGCGGGTGCCGGTTCGTCTGGCCCCCCACCACTGCAGCCCGAAGTTCCCGATGGCCGAGCCGGCGACTGCGCCCCACAGGAAAGCCTCGGGGCTGGCATCGCCGGCTGCGAGGCCGACGAGGCCGCCACCGATGATTCCGAGGTTGGAGATCAGTGGGGCGAGTGCGGGAACGACGAACCTTCGGTGGGTGTATTGGGCTGCCATCAACACCGAGCCCATGACGAGGAAGATCTGTGCAGGGAGCACGATGCGGGTGAGTGCAACCAGACGCTCGTGAAGCTCCGGAATGGCCGGGAAGACAAGGTCGACGATTGCCGGCGCAAACACCCACATGGTGGCGGTGAGCGCGACTATTCCGATCCCAACGAAGCGGAACACGGAGGTAAAGGCGCGGTTGGCGCGCTCGAGATCGTCGTCCGCTATGTGGCGGCTGAGAATCGGTATGAGGGTGATCGTCAAGTAGGCGCCGGCCAGGAGGTAGCTGAGGAAGTCGGGAATGGCGAAGGCATGCCGATAGAGGTCACCTTCGGCGTTGACTCCGATCAAGCTGGCGAGAAGCGCCTCGCGCAGGAGCCCGAGAACCCGGGAGAGGAGGATGCCCCCGGACACGACGACCGCAGCCGTACCCATCCGGACGGGCCGGCTCATTGCCTTCGTTCCCTCAGCGCCTCCAGGAGGCTCTCGGGCACTGCCAGATCTCCGTGGCCCGATCCCAGTTCGATTCCCTGCTTGTAGGTTCCGTGGTAGTCGCTCCCACCCGAGGCGAGCAGACCGAATCTCCTCGCAAGGTCGGCGTACCCGTCACGCTCGTGCTGATGGTACGTCGAATAGTGGGCCTCGAGCCCGATGAGCCCGTAGCTCTTGAGTTCGTCGAGGATGTCTGCCATCTCCACAGCTCGGTTGATGCCGAGGGTGTGCGGGTGTGCCAGCACCGGTACGGCGCCGGACTCGATAGCGAGGCCAATGCCCTCTTCGGGCGTGAGCAGTCTTCGCTTCACATATGCCGGCGCACCGTTGGCGAGCCAGAGGTCGAAGGCGGTCTTGATGTCGGGCACGTAGCCCTTGCGCACCATGACGGCGGCGATGTGAGGCCGCCCGACCGAGCCATCGCCGGCCTCTACGAGAATCTCGTCGAGTGTGATCGGCATGCCGAGCCGCGTCAGTTCGTCGACGATGAGCTGATTCCGGCTCCCGCGCGCGTACTGCAGCTCGGCGAGTCGGTCCTGGAGAGGCCCACGTCCTGGCGACAGCCATAGGACAACGAGGTGCATGCCACCTTCGAGCCGTTGTAGCGAGAGCTCGGTGCCTGGTATCACTTCTATGCCGTCAGCGGCGGCGGTGGCCTCTTCCACCCCCTCGAGAGTGTCGTGGTCGGTCAACGCTACTGCGGTCAGGCCCCGCTCCCGGGCCCGACTGACCAGCTCGGCGGGTGTGTCTGATCCGTCTGAATAGGTGCTGTGCGAGTGGAGATCTACAGCCATTGCCAACAGATCATCGCCGATGGACCCTCAGGATCCGGTGACTTCGATGGTGACACTTTCGATGTAGACCGTCTCGAGCGGGAGACTGCTCTCCCTCGTACCGGGGCTCAATGCTGTGTCGATTTCTGTCATGCGTTCCAGCGTCTCCTGCCCGGAGATCACATGGCCGAGGAGGTTGAAGCTGGGATTGAGAATGGCGAGTTCTCTAAGCGCGATCCTGAACTGGCTGCCGGTGGTGCCTCGCCCGCGATTGGCCATGAACACGTCGCCTTCTTCATACTCGTAGTTTTCGGGCGGGTACTCATCCGAAATCGTGTAGCCAGGGCCGCCGGTCCCGTCGGCCGAAGGATCTCCGCCCTGAATGTCGAACCCCTCGAGTATGCGGTGGATCGCCTGACCGTCATAGAAGCCTTCGCGTGCCAGGAAGACGAAGGAGTTGACGGTCTCCGGATAGTCGAGATTCAGGTCGATGACAATCGGGCCGCACGAAGTCTCGATCGTGGCGACGACCTCGCTAGCGCCTTCGAGGTCTGCCTGATCCTCGGGCGCCTCGAACTGGACCACATTCTCCTCGGGTGGGGCCTCGGCGCCGCAGGCCGTCGGCTGGGACCTGAACAGCTCGTAGCCGCTCGGCAGGGCGCCGTCCCCGTCGAAGATCGCAGTCAGGGCAAAGAAGCCGACCACGAGAGCGCCGAACCCAAACGCAGTGAGCAGTCGGCGGCCCAGCTCGCGACGGGCCTCCTTCTTCTTCTCGGCTTCCTTCTTGGCAGCACGAAGCTCTTTGCGTTGTTGGCGTCGGTCAGACATCGATCGGGGACTTTAGGCGTCGCCCGCAAGGAATCATCAGGTGGTGTTCGTATTCCGGGCCCAAACGCTCCAAACTATGCGGTGTCATGCCAATCGTGGTGCAGAAGTACGGCGGCAGTTCAGTAGCGGATCCGAGCCGCATCAAGGCGGTGGCCGACCGGGTCGAAGCGGCGCGCCGTGCTGGTAACGACGTCGTGGTCGTTGTCTCTGCCATGGGCAAGACGACAGATGAGCTGATATCCCTCGCTGCCGACATCTCCGCCAATCCGCCGCCCCGTGAGATGGACATGCTCCTCACCGCCGGAGAGCGGATTTCCATGGCCCTCCTGGCGATGGCACTCGAAGTGCGTGATATCCCTGCGGTGAGCTACACCGGAAGCCAGGCTGGGATTCTCACCGACTCCGCACACGGCGGAGCGAAGATCAAGGAGATAACGGGCCACCGGGTCAGGGATTCACTGGCCGAAGGCAAAGTCGTCATCGTGGCCGGATTCCAGGGTGTCGATCCCGATTCCAAAGAAGTCACGACCCTGGGTCGAGGCGGCTCGGACGCAACTGCGGTGGCTCTGGCTGCATCTCTCGGGGCGGACGCCTGCGAGATCTACACCGATGTCGACGGAGTCTTCACCGCCGATCCGCGCATAGTCACTGAGGCCCGCAAGCTGGCCGAGATATCGTTCGACGAGATGCTCGAGATGTCGGCGTCGGGAGCAGGGGTGCTCATGTCCCGGTCGGTCGAGTTCGGGCGGAGATTCCATATACCGATCCACGTGCGATCATCAATGAACGACCAGGAGGGGACCTGGGTCAAGGAGACGACAATGGAGCAAGCCATCATCAGTGGGATCGCCCACGATCGCTCGGAAGCCAAGGTCTCGGTCAACCGGCTTCCCGACCGTCCCGGCGTTGCCGCCTCCGTCTTCACCCCACTTGCTGAAGCCGATGTGAACGTCGACATGATCGTTCAGAACGTGTCCCACGACGGCACAACAGACATCAGCTTCACAGTCCCCCGAGCACAGGTTTCCGAAGCAGAGCGGATCGCCAAGGAGGTGGCCGCCCAGGTCGGCGCCGAATCGGTGGATGTCGACCTTGGCGTGGGAAAGGTCAGCCTGGTCGGCGCAGGCATGAAGTCCCACCCGGGTATTGCCGCGAAGGCGTTCTCGGCACTTGCCGCCTCGGACATCAACATCGAGATGATCTCCACTTCGACCATCCGCATCTCCTGTGTTGTCCGCTCAGAGCATGTTGAGCGGGCGGTTCAAGCGCTGCACGATGCATTCGACCCGCCGATGATCGTCGAGGAGGTCGGAGCGTGACGGGTCGCCGGATCTCAGTAGTCGGTGCCACGGGTGCGGTGGGACGCACGATGCTCTCGATCCTCGAGGAGCGCGACTTCGACGTCTCCGAGCTTCGCGTAATGGCGTCTGCGCGGTCGGCGGGTCGCAGCCTCTCCACCAAGTGGGGTGACGTGACGATCGAGGATCTCTCCTCCGCCGATCCGAGCGACATCGACATCGCCTTGTTCAGTGCCGGGGGAGCGAGGTCGAGGGAGTATGCCCCGAGGTTCGTCGAGTCCGGCGCCGTCGTTGTCGACAATTCTTCGGCGTTCCGGATGGAAGAGGGTGTTCCTCTGGTCGTCGCAGGAGTCAACGACGCGGCGCTACAAGGCCATACCGGACTCATAGCGAATCCCAACTGCACAACGATGGCGCTGATGATGGCGGCAGGCCCTCTCCACAACCGGCTGGGACTGGTGTCGATGATCGTCAGCTCGTATCAATCTGTCTCGGGTTCTGGACAGCAGGGCGTTGATGAGCTGATGGGTCAGATCGAGGCTCTCCGCTCAGATGTGGACAGTTTGATCGACGGCACCTGGGAAGACCCTGGATCCCAGGTCTATGCGCGGCCCATCGGGTTCAACGTTCTGCCTCTCGCTGGAAACGACGTGGAGCACGGCTACACAGACGAGGAGATGAAGCTCGTCAATGAGTCGCGGAAGATCCTGTCGGCTCCTGACTTACTGGTCGAGCCCACGTGCGTGAGAGTCCCCGTCGCGGTCGGCCATGGCATCTCAGCGAACCTCCGCTTCGAGGAGGCGACAACACCGGAACACGCCACCTCGATATTGAACGAGGCGCCAGGCATCGAAGTATGGACCGACAAGGTCCCGACCGCCCTCGACTCAGCAGGTATCGATGATGTTCTCGCTGGTCGTATACGGCCCACACTCGGGGAGCCCGGGGGAATCAACCTGTGGGTCGTTGGCGACAATCTGCGGAAAGGCGCGGCTCTGAACGCTGTCCAGATCGCCGAGCTTCTCTGATCAGTCCTCGTCCGACCGGATGAGCGCCGACATCCTCTGACGGAGTCTCGGATGCGCCGTGTGCAATCCCAACTCAAGCGCGAAGTGAGCGTCGTCGGTCACGTCGAGTACGACTGACTCTCCTTCGGCGCGAATGTGGAATCCATCGGGGAGTGCCGAGATTCTCATCTCGCCTCTGCCCCAATCGGCAACTTCCTCGTCTCCGATGAGCATCTTGAGGCGGTCTCCGGTCAAATCGACGGTGACAGGAAGCGGGCCTTCCTGGTCGCCGTCTATGCGGAGTTTCGCGTCATAGACAGTCACATCCATCCCTCCATCCACAGCCCTACATACAGGATATCCGGAGTTTCAATGGGTTATAGGGAAAATCGGGGGCGGTCCGAACAAGCCCAAACGCGCTAGTGCGCGACTGGTTTCAGGGGACGGAGTGTGAGATCTCTTCCTCCCCCGGAGCCGCTGAGAGGTGAACGGGGAAGATGGCCGCCTCTTGGCTGCCCCATGAGGTTTGAGTTTTCGGCTTCGCCGAAACTCACACGGCTCGGCGGAGCCGAGACGCCCCCTCCCTCCTTGCTGACGCTCGGAGTACTCCCAGCGCCTCGGCTTCGCCGAGGCGCTTCGTCTTCGACTCCGGGGGGAGAAGTTCCTTCCCCAGAGGCGGAGCCGTATGGGGAAGGTGGCCGTCGCAGGATTGCGACGGGCGGAAGGGGAGTGAGACTCGGTGACGAGGAGGGGACGCGACGTCCCGTCTCTGCTTTCCGCTCGAGATCCGTAGAATCGAGTTTCCCGATACGGGACGTGGCGCAGTTTGGTAGCGCGCAGCGTTCGGGACGCTGAGGTCGTGGGTTCAAATCCCGCCGTCCCGACCAATGAAAAAGGCCCGCCGGATGCGGCGGGCCTTTTTCGAATAGCTTTCAGTTTGTCAGGAAGTCCACTGCTCGAACTTCTGCTCGATGTTCTCCTTGGTCTCGCCCGTCTTCTCCTTCACGGTTCCAACGAACTGCTCCCAGTTACCTCGGGCCTGCTCGAGCTCCTGATCGGTGAGCTCGCCCCACTCTTCGCGGGCCTTGCCCTTGAACTGCTCCCAGTTTCCTTCCTGTTGAAGAGTTGCTGTGTTGGTCTCTTGCATGATTCAGTCCTTTCGTGTTCGTTCATTAAGGACATACCCGGTATTGAGAGCGTGAAACGTCTCGCTAGAGGTCTCCCGAAGCTCTGGCCTCCTCGACCAGCCGGCGAACGTTCTCGATGTCGCCGCAGTCATTGTCCAATTGTCGCTGCCGCTCTTCCATGAAGGCTCTGCCCAGCTCCTGGCGGATGGACTCCTCGATCTCCTCCCGCGCCGGGTTGAGGATCGTCCTCTCCTCCTCGTCCAGGTGATGCGCGAGGTCTTTCGTCAGCTCTTCGAGCGCATCTCCAAAGTCCTCCTTGGAAGGGTCTCCAACCTCTAGAACCCGAAGCAGCGATTCGTGTCCCTCCGCGTGCTCGTGCTCGCCGTGTTCGGCCTTTTCGCTGTCAATGGCGTCTTTGCGACGGAGCTTTGGATACACCTCTTTTTCTTCTGCCTCGGCATGTGCAACGAGGACAGCGGCTAGCTCACGAAGCGCCTCCTCCTGGTCTTCTTCTTCGTTGCGGATGTCTCTCAACAGTGCTTCGAACTTGCGGTGATCCGCAAGAATCAGGTCCACGACATCTCCGGCCATGGGAATCTCCTCTGCTCGGGGGTCTGACCCTTACCCAGCGGGCATGGGCTCACAAACAGAGTGGTTGCCGGACGTGCCGGCGAACCAAGCTCAACCGTCACCCTGCTCTCGGTCCTCGCGGACGAATCCGCCGATTGCGCGTGCCCGATCCTCTTCGGGCAGTGATGCCCGGTTGGAGGCGTCGATGGTCAGCCGAATCTCTTCCTCGACGGCACTGGCACGACCCGGAAGCTCCTCGCTCTCCAATTCGTTGCGAAGATCGGTGAGGACTTCCAGCAGAGCGTGAAGCACGGTCGGCTGGGAACCTGCGGCGAGGCGAATCTCGGAGAATGCCGAGTGGACGTAGCCCGAGCGTGAGAGGGACTCAGCGAGGAAGACCCTTTGCCCTTGCGAGCCGTTGAAGACTCGTTGAGGTGGGTCCCTTTGCAGGATCTCCCTGATGGGCACTTTGAGATGATGGATCACGTCGACGGCCGTAGTCGGGTCGTTGATGCCAGGTGACAGAGCCTTCAACGCAATGTCGACCAACTGGCGAATCCCGAACGATGGATCGTTGTCCAGCGATCGGTCGCGGCCGGCTCGTATGTGTCGGTTCGCAGCGCGTTGAACGCGGTCTTCGTCGTCGGGTGGGGGCCATATGGTGAGCAACTTGTCTCCCGACGACAAGGGCTCACCCAGTCGAACGGCGACGCGAGCCGTAGACCCCTCGGGCAAGGACTCCGCTAGGCGAGGCGCATCGATCGCCTGCACCCATCCTGACCTTTTTGAACTGACGTTGTGCGACTCGCCGCTCGGGGGAGGTGTCTCGGTGAGGCTGTCGGGTTTGCGCTCCTGACCGTTCCGCTTGATGGCTTCGAGGGTGGCGTTGCTGATGCGGCGAACCACCGAGTCGACCTGAAATCGCCGCAGGGAGTGGTCGATGTAGGCCACGATTCCGATGGCAGACCCGACACCGAGCACCACTGCAACCGTGATCGCGAGCGTCGGCCTTGGTTCCGACACTCCCACCAAGGAAGAGCTGAGCCCACCGAGTATCAGCAGGCAGTATGTGAAGGTTCCGACGATCAGGCCGATGATCATCTGCTGGAACGTGTCCTCGAAGAATCCGCTGACCGCTCGTGGAGAGTATTGGTTGGCGGCAATCTGGCTGGACAGGGCCGTGATGGAAAAGACGATTGCGGCCACCGTGATCGTTGCCCCGGCGACTGTCGTGACAATCGACCTCCCGCCTTCGACGGTCGCGGCGAGAAGGACGGTGCTCTCTCGAATCTCTTCTGCCAGCACGGTGTCGATGTAGAGGACGAGCCAGGCGAGAGCTCCACAAATGCCCATGATCAGAAGCGGGACGAAAAAGAGGCTCTCCCGGATTCTTTGAGCCGCAGATCTCACCGTGTTCACCGCGCAACTCTAAGCGAAGGCTTCGGACCTGCCGGTTTGCGCAATAGGGAACGGCTCCCGATTCAAATTGATCGGGAGCCGTTCGGCCGTGGTTGGAGGAGTGGACTAGATGTCGGCGCCGCCGTCCTTCTCAGTCAGGCATGCGTACTCCGGCACCACGCTGTTCGAGTCTGGATCGCCGGTTCCGACCGACCAGTGCTCCGCGGTAACCGAGCTGACATCGTCGTCGAAGACGACCATCAGGCCATCGGTGACGACTCCCGATATGTCCGCGATCGTGTCCACGAGATCATCGGTGTAGCCCGTCGGTACCGAGCCGAGCAGGCGCCACCTCTCGTTGGGTTGGAAGAGCGGGCCACGTATCGAGTCTCCACCCCGCATGTAGTCACCCGAAATAAGGGTCACGTCATACTCCCCGCCGGGGATATCGACCGAGACCGTCTGTGTCGGATAGCGAGGTACCAGCTTGTTGCCCGGGAAGGTGACGACGTAGTCGGCGTACTCTCCATCAGGGCATACATTGGGCGGTGGCGGCGGCGGTGGCGGCGGCACGTCGAGTTCGCACTCGTCGTCCGGGTCATCCAGCGCGTAGTCGCCCCACACGAAACCATCCTTCTCGCGAAGATGATGTTCCGGCCCGTGATCGTTGCTGTCTGGATCCTCGACATCCCATGCTGCGATGTCGATAAGGATCTTCACATAGGGATTAGACAGCGATCTCGTGGCGTGACAGATCCATATCTTGTGACCGTCGACGAGATCCGATGCCGGGTCCGGCTTCGTTGCAGATGCCGGCGCAGCAAAAAGCCCCACCAGCAACACCAAAGCAGTGACCAGCCCTAAGTGACGCCTTTGGCGTCCTCCCATTGGTTGCCTCCTTCATTGAGTTGCCCTCGAGCCCGTAATCGCCGGTCATGTGGTTTTGGATACGCCGGCTTCGAGCGCAGGGCCTTTTGGCGGCGGTAGCCCGGGGCTAGGCTGTCGGCCAGAGGGCCGGCCAAGCCGGTCGAAGTGGAGGATCGTCGCAGCCGGTGGGGCTGACGGCCAGATTTTTTGGGGTGTTGATGGGCGTGGTTCGGGTCGTTCTGACTGATTCCCCTGATGTCGCGTGCGCCCTAGGGGCTACCGGCACGCTTGGTGACCGGCTGCGTGGTGGCGACGAGGAGGCTCCCCACGTCGAGATCGAGACAGTTCCGGGAGCGAGGCTCGACTTGCTCACGCAAAGGGCTAGAGGCATGGACGTGCCTGAGCTGGAGCTCCCTGCCGGTCTCGAAGCCTGGTTCTCGGCGAACTTCACCGGTTCTCCTCTGGCTGGCGATCCGCTGCTCGTCGTGGTCTCCGGATCCGAAGCCATCACATCGACCGTTCTCCGACACAGACGACTCGGATTCCTCGCCAGCGAAGTGACGGACCCGACCAGCGAGCAGGCGCAATGGCTCGAGAACGAGTTCGAAGTGGCTCCGCTCGACACCGAAGCGATCAGGCAGGCAATGATCGAGTTCGACGCCTTGTGCGGCACGAGTCAAGTCGAAGTGGTCATCTTCAACGTCTCGACCTACATCCCCGACGAGAGCCCTCATTGGTTCAAGCTGGGACAAGACGAACCGCTGTCGATGCTCGCCAACCGACTCGACCTGGCGATCGATCAAGCGGCCTCGACCACCCGGTTCTCCGTTCTCGACATCGATCGCATCGCTGCCGAGTACGGGGCCGGTGAAGCGGTTGAGAGCCCGGGGCGATATTCGAAGGACGCCTGCGCTGTCATGAGAGAGGAAGCACTGAACCTGATTGTGGACCTGCCTGAGGTGAGCCGGGTCTTCGGTCGTGACGTGATGCGATTGGTGGTTCCGCGTCACGACCGGCGGACCACGGACGGTGTTTTGGTCGAATGGCACGTTGAGGCGCCGTGTGAGGTCAAGTCGGGTGATGACTTGTTCGACATTCGCTACGAGAACATCCGCGCCAGGCTCGACACTTCGAGGAACCGCGGTGGGAGAGCGCTGCAGATGACGGTGGTGGCCAGCCGCGACGGCTATCTCAAGGAAGTGACTGTGGGTGAGGGCAAGGAGATCTCGGCAGGCTCGACGGTCGGAATCGTGACGGAGAACGCAGACGTCGGGAACACGGGCGTCGAGGGTGCCGCCAATTTCCCCGTGGGAGTGAGGGTGGCCGGAAGATGACGAACCGCAGCGACGAGAGGCGCGACAGGTCGGAACAAAGAGGGTCGGGTCGGACACTGCAGAGGCGGGCCCTACATGCCTTACGCAAACTGACGTCGACCAAGGGTGGGTTGGAGACCGGGCTCAGAAGTGCCAGGAATGCGGCGAGATACATGGCGGGGAGACCTGTCGTGCGACGAGATGTATTTGCGCGGAAGGGCGGTCGCGGAAAGCGGTTGGGGGTCTTCGGGTTGGGCGGCTGCGACGTCCGCACAATCGTCGGCGCGGGGCCAATTCTCTCCCGGCGGCATGAAGGGCCGCTATGCATAGGCTCATTCGGCTTTGCGCCCGAGAGCCGCTCCGATCTGATTGTGCAAACGCTCGATCCTCCAGACCCTGATGTCACTGCAGACGTGAGCAAGGAGCTCGGCCTCAGTGGTCACTACTTCGCACCGGTGCTGTTCGAGGAGTCGTTCACAGTGCCCGACCAGATCGGTCTCGGACGCTGGCCCAAAGATGTGGTTGTCCTGTCGATTTCGTCGGATGTGGGCAGGACCGTGTACCGGCACAAGGAGCACGGATTTCTCGTGGACCCCGGAGGCTGGTGGCTTGCTGCAGACATGACAGACGTGCTTGGCGATCTGAGCGCTGTGAAGTGGTTCGCAGCCAACTTTTCAAAGACTCCGAGGATCTCCGTCGACGATTCGGTGGCCAACTTCGAGAGAATCATCGAAGAGGTGCGAAAACGCACCGGAGCGTACGTAGTTGTGATGAATGTGCTGACGGTGGACCCAGGGAGCACTGCTCTCGACTACAAGCACGCCAACAGCCCCAACAGGCTTCGCCGGCGGGAGTTCAAAGAGGCTTTCTCATACTTGGGGCAGAAGATGGACTTTCCGGTTCTCGACGTGGATCGTCTGACCAAGCAGCTCGGAATTTCGGGCCAGGCCGACTTCGTCCATTACACCGCTCCTCAGAAGCGCCTGATAAGCCAGGAGTTCGCCGGCGTCCTCTCCGATGCCGGAGTCGTCGAGGCCTCCAAGGAACAGCGTTTGGTCAGGACCAGGTGAACTCGAGACCGGTCAAGGCCGCGAGCTTCCGGTTGTGTGGCTCGAAGTATTCGGCCAGCCAATCACGCAGTCCTGGTTCGATCTCGGCGGGCGGTGAAGCATGGATGTGCTGAACCCGTAGGTCCGTGCGCAGATCAGGATCGACGAACCCGAGGATCCTCGAAATCGTGTCGTCGGGCTCATTGAAGAGGTCCTCGCTCCGCACGACCAGAAGTCGTTCCGGATCGAAGAGCTCCATCCACTTCTCCAGGTGCTCCGCATACCTGCTCTTCGCCAGGTAGGCGTGACGCATCTCCGTGGTCTCGGCCCCGTCAGACTCTGCATCACGTCGCGCCTCTGCCCTCACGGCCTCCCCGAAGTCTCTGTTCTCCAGACCCTGGTATGCCGTGAACCGCCAAGAAGAGTGCGCCCGCTCGATGGGGTTCCGGAGAAGAGCGATGAGCTTGGTGTCCGGTACGGCGGCATGGATCGACTGAGGCGCGCCCGGAAAGGCGAGATAGTTCGGCGTGGCTTCGAAGGTCGGATAGTGCCCGGACCTTCGGGTACGCATCGGGAAGTTGGCCCGGTACCAGTCGAGCCCGTGCTTCCGCTGGTGAAAGTCGAAGTAGTGGACCTCCTTGCGGAAGCTAGGCACGAGCCTGGGGTGCTCGGCAAGGCTGTGAAACAGAGAGGTTGTTCCGCACCTCTGGCCACCGATGATGATGAAGTCGGGCAGGCGGCGCCAGCGACTGGTCGCCAGTCTCAGGCGCCACTCGGCGGTGCGGCGGACGCGGGCGTTGAGGCCGGTATTGGCTCTCTCTGCAAGCTTGGCGTCTCTGACGACCACGACCACCCCCGAAATACTGGCCAGATGTTACCGCGGTGACCGCATCGGTCCGCACCACGAGCGCTCACCTGCGGGCTCCTCGCCTGCGGGCTACTCGCCTGCCGAACTCGTCGCCGTATGGTTCGACGGCCCGACGCGCACTGCATTCCTCAACTCTGACGCCACAAACGGCTTGACCACCCATGCATCAGCCCGAGCGCGCTTGGCGATGAACCGATCGGCGCTGCGGTCGAGAAGGAGCACCATCCGCGGCGGCGGTGAGTCCTGAAAGGCAGCCCGCACTGCCCGGACGATCGCCATGCCGCCCATGGAGTGGACCTGCATGTCGATGATGACCACGTCGGGCCTGGATTCGGTGACGGCAGACGAAGCCTGGCGGGGATCGGTCAGAGCCTCGACATCCCAGTCGCCGAACGTGAGCGCAGAGCGGACGTCATTGACTACCCAGTTCGAGTCCGCGATGACTAGTGCGACGGGCATGACGTCGATCATAGAACGCGAACCTGAAATGGAGTAGACGGGTGGCGCTTCCTAACCTCTCGCTGGTGCGTCGTCGCCTTCTCATCTCAGCCATCCTGGTCGTCGCCCTCGCCGGCTGTGCCGAAGGTGATGGTGGCGGCATCGAAATCATTGATGTGAGTGGACCGCTCGACGCCGCGGCCCTTCAATTCATGATCGACTCAGTCGACCAGGCCGCTGATGCCGGCCAAGAGATGGTGGTCCTTCAGGTCAACTCGGGGGCTGTCTTGGATTCCGCGCTGCTCGACGATCTCGAATCAACTATCGCCAACCCTCCGTTGCCGCTCGCCGTATGGCTTGGGCCGGCTCCCGCCCGAGCTTTCGGCGGTCTCGCCGTGCTGGTGGAGAATGCACCTGTCGCCGCAGCCGCCCCAGGCTCGGTGATCGGCCGTCGCTTGCCCTCGGTCGCCGGGAGCGGTGGATCGTCTGATCCAGATGAGGTCCCGGTGGAGGAGACCAGCATCGACCTCCAGCCGACGATCCGGCAGTGGCTTCAGGAACTCGATGGTGCGACCCTTCCAACCGCCCAGGGACCCGTCGTTGTCGAGACCCTTCAGCCGTTCGTCGACGATGGAGTGGAGGGAGTGACGCTCAAGACCGTGACTTTCCGGAAGCCAGGCCTGACGACGAGGTTCTTCCGGCTCGCAGCCACTCCCGAGGCCGCCTTCTTCTTCTTGGTGGTGGGTCTGACGCTGGTCACCTTCGAGTTCTACGCCCTCGGTCCTGGCGTCGCAGCCGGGGTTGCTGGACTGTCCCTCTGGCTAGCGGGCTGGGGTGTGGTCAACCTGCCCGTGCGCCCGATAGGCCTTGGCCTCGCGATCCTCGGTTGGGCTCTGCTCACCACGGCCTACCAGAGAGGGGGAGTGTTCTTTCTCACCATTCTCGGGGCTGCGGCTCTGCAGATTGGTGGCGTGGTGTATGTCGATGGGTCCGGTCAGATCGACCCCCGGTGGTGGCTCGTGTTGCCTTCGGTCCTGGCTGCGCTCTTCTTCTTCCTGCTTGCGATGCCGACCGTCCAAAGGAGCCGATTGTCGACCCAGACGATCGGGCGCGAGGGGCTGGTTGGCCGAGTCGGTGTAGCAGTCTCGGACTTCACGCCAGATGGGCTGGTAGAGGTGGAAGGAGCGCGATGGAAGGCGACTGCACATAGGGAGTCGGGGCTGAAGCCAGGTGTCGGTGTCGTCGTCAGCGGCGTCGACGGTCAGTTCCTCGAAGTAGAGCCAACCGAGGTGCCGCAACGCGAAAAGTGATGAGGTAGCTGGGAGATTCTTCCTTGATCCTCGTGTGCCGAACGATTAGCTTCGATCCGGTTGTCGCTTTGAATATCTAGGGAGGAGAAGCAAAGTGCCCCACAAGGACGAGTGGACCCTGAAAGCGCTGTGCCGAGGGAACCATGCATATCTATTCTTTCCACCCTCCACCTTCGAGAGGAAAGAGGATCGGGAGAGAAGAGAAATGAAGGCCAAGGCCATCTGCGGGGTCTGTCCGGTCCAGGAGCCTTGCTCGAACCACGCCCTGACCATCAGAGAGCCTTTCGGTATTTGGGGTGGCCTCACCGAAGGCGAGCGGAAGACGCTACTGACCGCCTGACAACTCCGGTCCATGAACCCTTCCCTCCGATCTCCGGATGGTGTACTCGTTGGCGTCGAGCCACTCGAGTAGAGGCATCACGTATTTTCTGGAGAGCCCGGTCGCTTCCTTGAAATCGCCGACACCAAACGGGACGCCGAGACTTCTGACCGCCTCTTTGATCTCCTCGACCTGACCCGGTAGGTAGGCCAGATCGTCGGAGATCCTCACGAGCTCGCCGCGGCGACTCAGAAGGTGGATCAGTTCCCCGCTGAGTGGCAGCTCATCGACTCTCGGCACTGCGAGGCCTTGGGCAAGCAGGGACTCCGTGTCACGCCACTTTCGCTCGGACTCTTCGTCGAGGGAAGGTCGGTGGCTCGCGAGTGCGACATCGGGACCCCTCGACTCCAGCTGAGCGGATCTGGATACAGCTTCCTCGACAATGGTCCTCGACACGCCGATCGTTGCAGCGAGAGTTGCCAACGGCATTCCGTTGCGAAGGGGGTTCTTGTCGTGATCGGCCGCGACGTGTCGCTCGCACGCCGAGACGATCGCTTCGAGTCGCTCCGGCGAGAGGATCGAGTCCCCAATTGCAATACCGGACAGGGCAGTGCCGCCGTTGCTGTGTGCTGCGATTGTGGACGGATCCTCGATTCCCCTGAGGGAGAGCAGGAGGTCCGCCACTTTGTCCCGATCACGAGCGGAGGCCCAGTCGACGAGGAGCGAGCCCTTGACCGGTCGCGGGTCGTTGACGATGCCACCTGCCACGACCAGCCTCCGGCCGGTGTCGCGCAGGATGAGACGATCGCCCGACGCCACCGGGAGTGGCTCTGTGGTACGGATCAAGACCTGGTCGCCTCTGCTTCGGGTGAGACGGGCGTTGACGGTCGCGGTACCGACGTGCATTTGGAAGGCGGCTCGGGCCGGGAGCTCCTCGACGTAGCGTGCCTTCTTCACCGTGGCGGCAAAGCGGTCACTGAGGTCCCAATCCCCGGGCAAGCCCACCATGTCGCCTCGGCCGACCGTCCGTACATCTATCCCGGACAGGCCGAGAGCGACTCGAAAACCGGGTGCCGCCCTTGTCAGTCTCTTCTCGTGGGATTGGACAGAGCGCACCCGTGCTCTGGCCTGCGAGGGGTAGACCTCGACGTCGTCACCTTCGCTCAGCTGTCCTCCGATGAGGGATCCGGTCACCACGGTTCCGGCTCCAGCGATGGTGAACGATCGATCGATCCAGAGCCGGGGCCGCCCAATGTGCTCTTGTTCCGTTTCTGCCAAGCATTGGATCAGCTCGTGGCGAAGTTGAGTGAGCCCCGTGCCTTGCGGCGCAGAGACGGGAACGACGCGATACCGGGCCAATGCCGTCCCCTCCAGGCGGTTTTCTATCTCTCGCGCCTGGTCTTCGACCGACGCAGGGTCAACCAGATCGGTCTTTGTCAGGGCGACGACCCCCTTTTCAACGCCCAAGAGGTCGAGGACTGCGGCATGTTCTTCGGTTTGAGGCATCCAGCCCTCGTTGGAGGCAACGACGAGGAGAGCCACGTCGATCGCGTCAACTCCGGCAAGCATGTTCTTGAGATACCTCTCATGACCCGGGACATCGACGAAGGAGACCTCCTCGCCGTCGCCAAGATCTGCCCACGCAAAGCCGAGGTCGATGGTCAACCCCCGCTTCTTCTCTTCGTCGAGCCGATCGGGGTCGCGGCCGGTCAATGCGACGATGAGCGTCGATTTTCCGTGATCAACGTGTCCGGCCGTGCCGATCAGAGGCATCGCATGAGAGTGTCTATGAGGTTCCGATCATCATCGGGGTCCACAGTCCTCAGATCGATCAACAGGTCGCCGGCATCACGGCGGGCCAGGACCGGCAGGGCATCGCGGAGCAGGCTCTCGAATAGGTCTTGGCGCCCTGCGAGCCGAAGCACAGGTGAGTCGATTCGGGCCCCGGGAGCGCTCCCAGCTCCTATGAGGGAGTGCCCATGTTCCACCGACCCTCCTATCGAGCTCGACACAGTGCGGACTCTCTCTTCCAGCAATTCCCGTCGCATGGTGGCCATTCGCCAAAACGGAATGGCCGACCTGGCGTCCCCATCGATGTAGTGCTGGAGTGTTGCCGCCATCGCAGCATCGGTGCTCGAGTCGACGCGCATCGCGCGGGCGATCGGGTGGCGGCGAATTTGGTCGATGAGGTCTGATCGACCGGCGATCACACCGGCCTGGGGCCCTCCTAGCAACTTGTCGCCACTGAAGAGAACCAGGTCGGCCCCACCTCCCAGAGCTTGGCGAACGCCCGGCTCCCGTCGCGCCCACTCCGGCTGTTGGTCGAGCCAGGGGACGGCGTTGTCGATCAGCCCCGATCCGATATCGAAGACGACGGGAACATTGGAAATCGCCTTCAGATCGCCGACGTCGACTTCGGAGACGAATCCGACCAGCTCGTAGTTGGCGTGGTGCACCTTGAGCACCAACCCGCATTCGTGAACCTGGAGCGCCGTGACGTAGTCGCCGACTCGGGTGCGGTTGGTCGTTCCCACCTCGACCAGGTGTGCTCCACTCGCCTTCATGACGTCGGGAAGCCGATAGGAGCCGCCGATCTCGATCAGTTCGCCACGGGAAACCGGCACCGCCTTGCCTGGTGCGAGGGCGGCGAGAGTCAGAAGCACTCCCGCTGCGTTGTTGTTCACGAGAATGGCATCCTCAGCGCCCGTCGTCTCCGTCAACAACCGGGATGTGTGCCACCCTCTCTTGCCTCGTGACCCGTCGACTCGATCCAACTCGAGGTTGGTGTAGTTCGTCGCAGCAACGCGGGCGGCGTTGGCCGCTGCGTCAGACAGGAGAGCGCGTCCCAGGTTCGTGTGGAGGAGCACTCCGGTGCCGTTGATCATCTTCGTGGGAGAACGAAGCTCGATAGCCGCAGCAAGCTCCGCTGCGATCGTCTCTGCGTCGGCATTGTGCCCGCCGAGCATTCGAGCTCGAGCGATCTCGATGGCCTCACGCGCCACGCCGACCCTCTCTTTGCTGCTCAGTTGATCCGAGGCGATTGAGGATGCAAGAGCGTCCACCGCAGGAAGGTCGCGAAGTCGATCGTTGAGGTCCGTCACGAATCCAAGTTTGGCATCTGCCGGCGCAGACATTCATGATGAGGTGATGTCTTCGCCCTCTGTGAGGCCTGCTTCCTCTGTGCTCGTTGTCCGCGAAGCTCCCATGTCGAAGGGCGGGCCGATCGAGGTCCTCATGGTCGAGCGACCCAGCCAGGCCTCCTTTGGTGGTCTGATGGTCTTCCCCGGCGGAGCTCTGGAAGAGTGTGACTTCGCGGAGAACGCACCATTCGATGACGCCCCCTTCCGGATCGCAGGCATGCGGGAGACTGCGGAAGAGGTCGGGTTCGTGCCGACGGAAAGGGGCTATGCACAGACTCCGCCAGTCCGGGGCGGAGAATTGATAGCTAGTTGGGCCAAGATGGACGAAGCACCTTCGCTCGATCGGATGACCCTGGTCTCCAGGTGGGTGACGCCAAAGGGCCAGCCCGTGAGATTCGATACACGTTTCTATCTGGTCGGCCTGGAAGGAGACCCTGAGATCGTCCTCGACGAGTCGGAGCTCGAAGGGCACGAGTGGGTCAGCCCGCACACAGCTCTGGCGAGAGCAGAGTCGGGGAGCTGGCAGTTGATCCTTCCCACGTTCTCCCACCTTCGTTGGCTCTCGAGATGGCGTTCGATAGCCGAGGCGGTTGGCGCGGCCGGTTCGGCTGATGGCTTGACGGTGATAGAACCGGTGATTGAGGACGGCTCGCCCGTCGTCCGCTACCGCGGGGCGCGATGAGGATCGAACGGGTCCTAGCCAACAACCCCGGCCCTTACACCGGACCGGGAACGAACACCTGGATCCTCGATGACGGCTCAGGCAAGACGGTCATCATCGACCCCGGGCCGATCGACTCTGCACATGAGCACGCGATCATCGAGCTGCTCTCGGGACGTCACGTAGAGGCCGTCCTGGTGACGCACACTCACACCGACCATGCCCCTATGGCCAATCCCATTGCCGCAGAGCTCTCGGTTGCGGCCATCGGTCACGCACCTGGCCCATTCTTCGATCCGGATGAGCGAGTGGCGGAAGGATCATCGGTGCCGGTCGGCGACATCAGTCTCGAGGTCATCCACACGCCCGGGCACGCAGACGATCACCTGTGCTTTCGCGCAGGGAACGTGGTTTTCAGTGGCGACCACATCATCGGCGGATCGTCTGTGATGGTGGAGAGGTTGGGGCCTTATCTGGAGTCCTTGCGCAAGCTGAAGGGAACAGGCATCGAGCGCCTCTATCCCGGCCATGGTGATGAGATCGAGGACGCAGATGAGACCATCGATTGGTATCTGGCGCACCGGCTCGAGCGCCATGCCCAGGTGAAAGACGCAGTCGAGCAGGGGGCGGGCTCGGCGATGGAAGTGGTTGAGATCGTGTACGCAGACGTCGATAAGTCACTTCACCCGCTTGCACGGATGTCGGTGGAGGCCCACCTGGTGTTGCTATCCGAGCAGGGTGAGATAGCCTTGGAGAAGGACAGGATCGTCCAGAACTCCCCAGAAACCCCATGAACAGTCTCGTAAGGATCGTTGCGGGAATCCTCGTGATTGCCCTCGCCGCCCCGGCCGTCGCCGAAGTAACGGATGAGCAAGTCCGCCATGCCCGGGACGAGATGAATGCGCTGGTGGCTGAAAGCGCCGACCTCGGGGCTCAGGTGGAAGAAGCCTGGGCGCGCCAATTCGCGCTCGAGCATGAGATCGCACAGCTTCAGGAGTCGATCGAGTTCGCACGCGCCCAACTGACGGAGCTCAAAGCGAAGCTCGAGGAGGTGGCCGTGGAGATGTACATGGGCTCTTCCTCGGCAACACAGCTCATGGTCCTCATCTCAGGTACCGACGAAGACTTCAAGGCTGCCTCGGAGTATCTCAAGGAGGTCAACGGGGTCGAGACGGGGGTCCTGAATGAGCTTCGCAACTTCCGGGCCGAACTGGATCGTCAGACCCAACGACTCGCCGAAGCATCCGAAGAGCAGGCTGCGAATGCTGCCCAGCTCGAAGAGCTGGCCGGCCAGCTCTATGCCGACCTCGCCGAAGCGCAGGCCGTATACGACCAGCTGGTCACCCAGCAGGCGATAGAAGAGGAACAGCGTCGCCTGGAGGAGGAACGACGGCGCCAGGAGGAGGCGGCAGCAGCCGCCGCTGCGGCGACTTCAACGACCACCACGGCCGTGACGACCACGGCGCCTACTTCGGATTCGTCAACGACAACTGCGCCGCCTACGACCTCGCCGCCACCGCCTCCTCCGTCTGGTGACGGTGCCTGCCCGGTCGCCGGGGCTGTGTACTTCAGCGACACCTGGGGAGACCCGCGGAGTGGAGGCCGGAGTCATCAAGGCGTCGACATGATGGCCGCCGCCGGGACGCCGATCGCAGCCATCTATTCGGGCACCGTCTATCTGAGCACGAACACCCTCGGAGGCAAGACCATCTGGCTGACCTCGAACGCCGGTGACAAGTACTACTACGCCCACCTCGACAGCTACGTCGATGTGTCGAGCGGTCAGTCGGTCACCGAGGGACAGATCATCGGCACAGTCGGGAGCACCGGGAACGCCTCCGCCCTCTTCCCGCACCTTCACTTCGAGTTCCACCCGGGCGGGGGATCGGCCGTCAACCCCTATCCACTGGTGAAGTCCATCTGCGGCTGAACGCGAAGCGAGGACCCTTTCGAGTCCTCGCCTTTGGGCCTCCCCGCCCAAGAATCCCCTGGCTGTTCGCCTGGCACGTTCTGGTCCGTAGTTTCGGCCGGTGGACCCCCTCACATAAGGATGGTTATGAGTCGACACATTGTGACTAGTGCACAAAAAACCGTGATTCACCTGCGGGATTGTCGACAGCCCGACAGCAGTCATGGTTGAATGCGACTCGTCGCGACGATCACAGGAGGAACAGTGACGACACCGGAGTTTCCCCAGGAGCAGCCTACGGGGACCCCCAGCAACCTTGCAGACTGGGGCACGAGAGCGATCGGGCTGCTGATCGACGCATTGCCGATGATTGTGCTTGGAGTCCTCACTTTCTGGAGCGACATCCTCCAGATCCTCGTGGGGATCATCAGCTTCCTCTACTTCTACGTCTACTTGGGGCAGCTGGATGGCACCACTGGTCAGACACCAGGCAAGGCAGTCATGGGGACACGTGTGGTGAATGCGAATGGTGAGCTCCTGGGGAGCGGCAACGGCATCGCCCGCAAGTTCAGCCACATCATCGACGGCATCATCTGTGGTCTCGGCTGGCTGCTGCCGCTCGTCGACTCGAAGCGCCAGACCATTGCCGACAAGGTGGTCTCGAGCTATGTCGTGACCGGCGTAGAGAAGAAGCCGTTCAGCATCGACCTCTACCTGCCCCAGCAGAACAAGTCGGCGTAGCGCCCGGCGCCCTCCTTCCCCGGAGGCCCTTGGCCGAACGGGGAAGGTGGCGGTCGCAGGATTGCGACCGCCGGAAGGGGAATGAGACCTCCTGCCGTGGGATGGGGTCGCGACCGATTCCACGAAGAGTCAGACCTCCCCCCTCGACCCTGCCCTTCGGGCAGGCCCACTCCCCCCGTTCGTGTTCGACTCCGGGGGGAGAAGTTCT